>CAZWXN010000001.1:0-74094 GCA_964637915.1 uncultured Nitrososphaeria archaeon
GCCTCACGCTTCTCAATATGTAAAGCCTATTTGATCTTACCTCCTCCTATCAACCATCGTGATTATAAGGGGATTTAAAGTAGACTCCTGAGTCTGAGGCGTAAATTCCTCAGGGGGATGAGCCTCCATTTTCGGGATGGTCCTCAATGAATAAAGGGAGGACCCATGTCAGGGATATGTGGGGATGTTATTGCTTGGGGATCCTAGCTGGGATGTTTGTCCTCAAGAATCTTCGCAGGATAGATGGTTTCGCTAATGCTTACGCCCAGCAAATCAACGATGAGGGCGCTATGCGACGAGCTCAGGAGCCTGCTGGAGCGAGGTGGTACAAATGATTAGAGTCTATTATGTTGATGTGGCGGTTCCCGCTGACAAGAAGAAGAGGAAGAATAAGACGCATGCGGTCTTCGATGAGAGCAGGGTGTTCAGGATCAAGAAACTGATCGAGCTGGAGGATGCCGCTGAGATATTCATTGACGCATTGTTCCCACAGGTTTACGATGAGGTCTTGGAGCTGTTGAGAAGAGGAGTCAGGGTGTATCTACTGAAGGACACCACCAAGCTGAGGAAGCTGAGGGTGGAAAACAATATGAGGAAGAGTGATGAGAATAATGCAATGCTACTTGCGCGAATCCCGAAAGAGAAATTTAGACCACTAGCGATTAAGGAGTTAGAACTTAAAATACAGATGAAACCATTAATAAACAAATATGAGCAGATTATGAAATGGAAAAAGATTTTGAAGGGATTAATGAACCGAGGTTTTAATTACAATTTCGAAGAAGCATTAAAACTTATGGAGACAGATAGGAAGAGATTATCTAAGTAGATCATTGAACAAGTAATGACTCTTCCCGGTTACGGGGAGGTTTACAAAAGGGCTTGTGAAGTCTTTGGAATTAAGAGAAGCGCCGAATTGGCCATTCTGGTGATTGAACTACCGCTTTATCTGCCATTAGTGAAATTAAAGGGATTATTGGGGCTTCCAAACAAGAATGAAGGAAGATATAATCATGGGCTGAGAGGACATGTTTCGGCTTTTGCAACAAGCCTTTATTTGTGCGTTAAAAGGGGTGCAAGTGTTTCGAATGAAGTTATCGAGGCCGTTGGTCATCTGCCAAAGAGGCTAGCAATATCCAAATTAGAGCTTATAATTCTGAAGACGCTAAGGATGACATATCTTACAATAATGAAAACGCTGGCCGACGGGTAGTAAGAGCCATAAAGGCCAGTAAGGTAGCAGGGGGGATCCAGCATGGAGGATTTTATGAGCCCATGCATGGTATGGTTTAGCCTTCCGCTGGCCTTTATGGCTACGAGGACTCGCCGGCCAGTCCCCACCCTACCCCCATTTTTTATATCTCCAAAGCCCATTATTTTCATGAACAGGTTTTAAGTAGACCACCTTATCACATTATTCTGATCTAGCAGACATTCTCCACTCAACCCTATATCACTAAAAATATAGAGTGAGTGAAATAGCAAATATATGGCAAGAGTCTAAAATCTTAGTTTGCCTCCTGTAAGCTCTCTACTCAGCTCTCCGAGGGTCATATACCTGATCATCCTGCCGGACCTGCTCATGGGCTCCCGGAGAATCGCGTCTTCTATCACCATCTTCTCAGCGCCTTCAAGCTCCTTTGGAACGCCGACATAAATCTTCAGCCTCTTTAAGGCCTCCTTCCAGCGCTTATTATGTCTTGGAAGCATCCTGTATACCGTGTACCAGAAGATCCTTTCAGGTCTCCTCGGATACCATACCGTGCCGCGCTTCGGGGAGACAAGGGCCCTCCTAGAGATTAGGAACTTGTATCTCTCAAGTATCGCCTCCTTCTTGCCCGTGATTATCGCCTTCTCCACGTTGACGACCGTCACGTTCATGCCCTTTAGCAACATTTTCGCTATCCTAGAGGCCGCCCTACCCAGCTTATGCATTGTCAGATCTACAACCACTTTCCTCGCGCCCTCCTCCAGCGTCCTCAGCCTCTGAGCTGCCATGATCTCGAGTCCCAGATCAGCTTAAAGAGACCTAAATATATAGATGCACGTCCTTCAGGGGGTTAAGCCTCCTTCCCGCTCCTCGGGGGCTTCAGCGTAGCTGTTGAGACTATTAGCCCGATCACGGCCAGAATCGCCGTCGTTAGAAATGCTGGGGAGTATGATCCAGTAGTTGCCTGGATATAACTCGCCAATGTTGGGCCTATAAGAGCGCCAGCACCATACCCCGTGAAGACTATTCCATAGTTTGTCCCCAGATACTTTAGGCCGAAGAATGTAGAGGTGCCGGCGGGCGCGATCGCGAGCCATCCGCCGAAGACAAGCCATAAAAGGCCGAATGAGATTATGTATAGTGGCAGCGTGTAGGCCTGTGTGGCCAGGAGAGCCGCGGTGAAGATCACGATAAATGATATGAGCGCTGTCTTTCTTATTCCGAGGCGGTCGCAGAGGTATCCGAAGAATGGCCTCCCCGCCCCATTAAAGATCGCGAAGATGCCTGTTGCGGCTGCGGAGAGTTCGGGCGTGAGCCCCACGACCTCTTGACCGTATTTCGCGGCAAGCGATATTGCCGTGAAGCCGCCGAGCGTCCCGAGAGCATAGGAGAGCCATAGTCCATAGAAGGTCGGCGTTCTAACCATCTGCTTGGGCTCGAGCTCTGCTAGAGCGCGGGTTTTCGCCGCTTGGGGCGCTGTGCTGGGCGGCGTCCAGCCCTCGGGTGGAAAGCTAAGGGGGATCGAGAGGGTTATCAGCAACGCTCCGAAGGTTATTCCAAGATATGCGAATGTGTTCATGAGGCCGACCGCGTGTATCAAGTAGTTCGCTAGGGGCGCGGTTATCAGCGGGGAGAGGCCGAATCCCAGTATCGTTAGCCCAACCGCGAGGCCCCTCTTCTCAGGAATCCACTTGCTTGAGACGGATATTGGGACACCATATGCTATCCCAACACCGGCTCCCGCAATAACGCCATAGAAAATCAGCGTGAATATTAGGGGCTCTGGCAGGCTGGCCACGAGGCTTGTTAGGAGCCATCCGAGACCTACTAACACCCCACCTATCAGCGATGTCCTCCTCGGCCCCAAGGCCTCCATCAACTTTCCACCAACAGGCATTAGAAGCGCAAATACGAGCAGGAATACCGTGAAGGGTAGACCTGACTCCACCGCGCTCCATCCGAAGAAGCTCTCCAGCGGCTTCCTGAAGACGCTCCAGCTATAGATTGTCCCAAGCATTAGGTTTATCACGAGACCTATGGGCGGATATATCCACCGCTTCACAAGACCTCACCAGACGCGTAGAAGCCGATAAAGCTACTATTTTGACCCTCCCCTTCTTGAGAGCTAACAGAAATTAAAGGCTGGAAGAACGTGTGAGGAATTCTAGGGAATTCTAGCCTATTATCTTCACACCGCTCCCGGTTGGGTATTTCTCGGCAAACTCCCTCGTGGTGAGGACTGTGCAGCCGGATTTCAGGAGCTTTTCATAGGCCTTTTTCGAGAAGCTGAAGGCCGAGATCGTTATCGGGTGGTCGATGCTACCCGTCCCCAAGACCTTGCCAGGAACATAGACCACGTCGCCACTGCTCGTCAGCCTATTCAGCTTGTAGAGGTTTACGGCCCTCCTCTGTCTCCTCGACCTCTCAGCTTCCTCGAGTATCCTCCTCCAGAACCTCGTCTTCCTCACCTCCCTCGGTATAGCCCTGATTATGCTCAGCCTGAGACCCGGCTTAACAACCTTCCTCCGGCTAACCATCGCGGATCAACCCATCATAAAGGTCTCTAAAAAATCATTTGGTGGACCCATGCTGGAGGGCTTCTTGGAAGAGTGCCTCGAGCTCCGCCACCTTCTTCTCCAGCGCCTTAGCAGCCTCCACCATAATCCTCCTAGGCGGCAGAAATCCTATAGACTCGACGTAGAGTATTCTCTCATCTCCTCCGCCAGCTTCGGGCTCATAGAGGGTTGCTATGGCGGCTTGCCACTTGGCGTGCTGCCTCCCCCTCCCAACCCTTACATAGAGCTCGAGCTCGATCTTCTGGCCCGGGCTGAGCTTCACTATCGGGATCCGGGGGCTCACAGGCTTCACGGTGGTCTCCTCCTCAGGCACCATGTCGCCGCTGTAAACCGTTATCGGCTCATCTTTAGCCTCAGCCCTAAGGACGAATCTCACCGCGCAGCGCTCGCATCCAAGCCTCTTACCACAGCCACACTCCTCCGGGGGCACATAACGATCTATATCCGAGATAAATGGTATCAGTGAGATCCTATGCACCAGCACATCATTTGGCATGCTGGAGCTATTCTCTATTATCAAAACCTCCTCAATCGCCATGGTTGGAACCTCATTAATCGCCATACGCCTAATAGCATTCGCGACCGCTAGGGGAACCCCCGACAACAATACCCTAACGCTCTTATCATCCTCCTCCAAAAGCTTGACCGATATCATGAGCCGAGCATCCGGCCTCGAAGGCAGGCTAAAAGCATTTCGCACAAACACGTAGGAGCTATGTTACGTAAAAGCAGGCCACATAATGATCCTTTTCAGCCTCCCTTAACTCGGGCTCTTCTCTTCGACAAATCTCTCCTGCAATCGGGCACCTCGGATGAAATCGACAACCAAGAGGAGGATTAATTGGGTTGGGAACCTCACCCTTTAACTCCACCCTCTTAGGCTCCTTCAATGGTCTTGGAACTGGTATCGATGTCAGCAGCGCTTTGGTATAAGGATGGAGCGGATTTTCAAAGACTAGTTCCGACGGGCCGTGCTCAACGATCTTCCCAAGGTACATGACCGCTATTCTATCCGCAATATACCTCGCCACTGCAAGGTCATGGGTTATGAATATGTATGTTAAGTTAAACTCCTGCTTAAGCATTAACATGAGGTCTAGAATCGAGGCCCGGAGCGAGACATCAATCATCGAGACCGGCTCATCCGCGACAACAAGTTCCGGCTTCAAGACTATTGCACGCGCTATTGCAACCCTCTGCCTCTGACCCCCGCTAAGCGCCCGTGGATAAGCATTATAGAATTTCTCCGGAGGCGTTAAGCCAACCTGCTCCAAAGTCTTCATCACAATGTCCCTAAGCTCGCTCCCCTGCGCCAACCCATGAATCTTCAATGGATGAGCAACCTGCTCGCCTATAGGCATCCGTGGATTAAGCGAGGCATATGGGTCTTGGAATATTATCTGCATCTTTCTCCTAAGTCTTCTGAGCTCCTTGCCCCGCAGATCTGTTATATCCATGCCATTAAAGATGATCCTTCCGGAAGTTGGATCGATGAGCCTGACTATTAGACGGCCGAGGGTGGTTTTTCCACAACCACTTTCCCCAACAAGAGCTAAGGTCTCGCCACGCCAAACAGTTAAGCTTACACCGTCAACCGCCTTGACAAACAGCTTCTCCCTAGCTAGAAGCCTCTCTAAGAAGCTCTTCTGAACTGGGAACCACTTACGGATATTCATCAGCCTTAAGATTTCATACACCACTCTCCAACCCCCCATTATATAAATGGCATCTAACTATTCTACCATCTAACTCCAGTGATCTCGGTGGAATGCTTTTGCACACATTCATCGCCCTAGGACATCTAGGCCAGAATCTGCAACCAGCTGGCGGGTTCATCATGTCTGGCGGGCTTCCAGGAATATAAACCAGCTTGGTTCTAGGCTTTTCAACATCAGGTATAGACTCCAATAGAAGTTGAGTGTAAGGATGTAACGGCTCCTGAGATACCCTCTCTGAGGAGCCCACCTCACATAGCTCACCCGCATACATGACAGCCACCCTATCACTTCTCTCGATCACCAGCGCCAGGTCATGGGTTATTAGGAGTATCGCCATTTTCATACTCCTCTTCAGATCAGATAATAAATCCATTATCCTTGACTGAACTATTACATCAAGGGCTGTTGTCGGCTCATCAGCAATCAGTAAATCCGGATTAAGCATGGTCGCCATAGCGATCATTACCCTCTGCCTCATCCCGCCGCTAAGCTGATGTGGATAATCATCAAATCTATCAAGAGCTATGCCAACGCGCTCTAAAGCTCTCAACGCAATCTCCTTAGCTTCTTCCTTATTAACGCGTGTATGCACCATTATAGTCTCAACAAGTTGATCACCAATTTTACGTAAAGGATCCAAGGAAGTTAGGGGGTCTTGAAAAATCATTCCGATGTGTTTTCCACGTATATTCCTGAGTTCTTTTTCAGGGAGTTTTAGCAGGTTCGTTTTTCGAAAAATAATTTCACCATCAACTATTCTACCTGGTGGTGGAATGAGGCGCACTATTGATAAGCCTAAGCTGGATTTACCAGAGCCGGATTCCCCGACTAATCCGAGGAGCTCGCCCCTACTGATTGAGAGGGATACATTATCAACAGCTCTAATGACACCCTCTCTAGTGAAGTAGTATGCTTTCAGGTTTCTTATCTTAAGAATCTCTTCCACTAAGCCCTCACCTCCCTTGCTTGAAAATATCCAGCTACGCTTTCGCCGATGAAGGTAAATCCTACAGCCAATATCATTATCATTAAGCCCGGGAATGTTATTAGCCACCAATAACCTGATAGCAAATATGGGTGGCCGGCTTTTAAGTCGAATCCCCAGTCTGGTGTTGGCGCTGGAACGCTTAGTCCGAAGAAGCTTAAAGCTGCCTCGGTTAGAACAACGTCCGCCACGCTTAGGGTGAAGACTACAGTGATTATTGAAATCACATTTGGGAAAATATATCTCGCGAGAATCGTCATATGATTGGCTCCTATAGCCCTAGCTGCCTCAACATATAGTTGCTCCTTTATACTTAACGTCTGACCTCTCACCATCCTAAAATATGTAGGAACGTAAACAATTGCAATCGCTATTGCCGTGTTGATGATCCCGGGCCCCAACGCCGCCGCCATAGCTATCGCTAGAATCAAGCTAGGGAACGCATAGATAGCATCCATAATCATGCTTAGGATCCTATCTAGTAAGCCGCCGACATAACCTGAGATTAAGCCGAGTGGAACTCCCATTAGCATCGAGATCGCTGTCGAAAGTAAGACTACTATAAGGATCGTTCTAGCACCATATACTATCCTACTCCACATATCTTGTCCTATCTTGTTTGTCCCAAGAGGATGTTCCCAGCATGGCGGCTGGAAGCCCGGACCCACAGTTCTCGTGGGGTCGTAGGGTGTTAAGAGTGGAGCAAATATTGCGAGAAATACTACGAACATTACCATGCCCACGCCAACCCATCCTAAGGTACTCAACTTGACTTTGGGGACAAGCTTCACGAGAATTGGCCGAAACGTGTACATAGCATCACCTCCTAGTATCTTATCCTCGGATCTATGTACGCGTAGAGTATGTCGACTACTAGGTTGATTAGTGAGATTATTATTGCGAAGAATACCACCGTGCCTTGGACTGTCGTATAGTCTCTGTATTCTATTCTCTCGAAGAGGAATGTCCCCATACCCGGCCAGCTGAATGTGGTTTCCGTGAGAATCGCCCCCGTCATTAGGAGGGCGAGCTGAAGTCCCATCATGGTCATTATCGGGATGAATGCGTTCCTGAGGACGTGGATCACGAGCCTATGCTCTGGTATCCCGCGAGCCCTAGCAGCGATAACAAAATCCTGCCTCATTACCTCCTCGACACTGGTCCTAGCAACTCTGCTAAAGACCCCAGAAATGACAAGCCCTAGGGTTAGAGATGGAAGGATTATATGCCTCAGGGCACTCACAAAGCTATCCCACCTCCCGGTAAGAATGCTGTCTAAGAGGTAGAGCCCTGTGATCATGGGGGGCTCAAGCCCCGGATCTATTCTTCCTCCAACCGGGAGAACTTTAAGCCAAACTGCGAATAGTAGCTGGAACATCATGCCTATCCAAGGTATAAAGAGCGCATATGTGATCGCGCTATAGATCTTGACCGCGGAGTTTGTCTTTCCACCCTTCCAGCCCCCTAGAGTGCCCAATGCCACCCCGAGGATTATGCTGACCAAGAAGCCCGCTATCGCGAGCTCTATTGTTGCTGGAAGATGTTCCATTATTTCGACCAAGACAGGTCTTTTACCCCAGATCAAAGATCTACCGAAATCGCCTCTAAAGAGATTTGCAAGATAATTGAGGTACTGTATTGGTAGGGGTATCGCATTTCCAGACTCATCAATAAGACCCAAGGCTTTTCTAAGCTCCAGTACTCTCTCCGGAGGAGCCTTCATCCCAACAATCGCAATGACGGGATCACCGGGCATCACGCGCATGATGAAGAAGACTAAAGAGACCAATAGCAGTATCGTCGGTATCACCAGCAAAAGCCTAGCAATTACAAAGACCTTAAGCGACGTCACCTCAGCATCACACCACCTTATGTCCTTATGCAAAGAATGAATTTCGGATGAGAAAAATAAAAGTTTGGGGTGTTAAACAAAGGAACAGCTGGCGGCTAAACCGAATTCAAGCTCGGTGGTTCCTGGAATATATCTCATCATACCGGTCATAATGTTGTTCAAGACTTCCCACGTGAAGAAGTCGTAAGCATTTGCCGGATCCAAATCTGTTACCTTATCGGTAACGCCTATTATAATACGATCCGCGATCCGGCCGCCCTCTTCCTTGTAGATTAGCCAGTATCTAAGTAATAGCGTTGGATCTAAAACCACTCCCTTAACACCCTTCCTATAAGCAATTTCCAGCTTACCTTGAGCAAATGGCACTATTACGGCATCCTCAGCCCAAATGTCCTGGATTCTCTCGTATAATATGGTTCTCTCTTCGATTGAAGTCTTTATTCTGGCCTCGACCAGCAGTTTGCCCAGCTCCTCGCTCACGTAAGCATTACCCAGCCATCTACCAGCCTCATTAACAAATGGCGAGGTATAGTCGTCTGGATCAATATAGTCCGGATACCAGCCGTATAAGGAGGCTCCTAGCATTCTATTTCTTGTGTAATCTAGATACGTGGTCCACTCCGCGCTCTTAAGCTCGACTTCAACAATTCCGATTTCCTCCCATTGCTGCTTTATCATCGTTGCGACATCAACTTCAGTGTCTCCATAATGTGTCGGCGTATACCATAGCTCTATCTTAAGCTTGTTAGACGAGCTGTAGCCGGCCTCTTCCAGAAGCTTTCTAGCTAGCTCGAGGTTCCGGTCACCATACTTTTCCTTGAAGGAATCCTTATGACTCCACATGCCCATAGGCACCATGCTGTAGAGTGGCTCATAGGTTCCAAGATAGACCTTCTCACAGATCGCTTTTCTATCAAGCGCGGCTGCAAGAGCCTTTCTAACTCTTGGATCGTCAAATGGTGGTATATGCATGTTAAATACTATGTATCTTATGGCTCCTCCCGGTGCTTCAAGAACCTCTATCCCCTCCTTCTTTTTCAAGTCCTGTATATCGGTTGGTCTAAGAGTTCTCCAAGCAATATCGACCTCACCCGCCTCTAAGGCCATTCTGAGAGCCGTGGCGTCCTTGTAAAATTTCACAATTACCTGCTTAGTCTTCGGCATCCCGGCAAACCAGTGTGGATTCGCTTCTAAAACAAGCTCAACATCTCTTGTCCATTTTATAATCTTATAAGGTCCCGCACCGCCTGCTGTTTGGTCACTATCAATCTCATCTGGCTTATAAGCGGGATGAACTGGGAAGTATGTCGGAACAGCTAATAGTGCAGGGAAGAATGCAACCGGCTCCTTCAACGTGAACTTAACGGTATTGTCGTCTAAGGCTTTCCAATCGTCTAGGAAGTCTAGGACGAACCATGCTGGATCACCTTCTATCTTCGCTACCCTGTCGATAGATCTGACCACATCATGCGCTGTTAATGGTGTTCCATCAGCAAAATAGAGACTTGGCCTAAGCCTTACAATATATTCCTTCCCAATAGCAGGTGAAGGAACAGTAATGGTTGGTGATACTGTGACTGTTTTCGTCGATGTTATCGTTGTTGCGATTGTTTCACGCCTTGTTTCGGTTACTGTGGTTGTTGGAGTGGTTGCGCTCCCCGCAAAATAGCCCGCAACGCCTCCAGCAATTCCTGCAACGATAATCCCTGCAGCAACTTTCCCAGCGGTTGTTAATGCTTCCCGCCTAGTTAATTTCCTCTTCTCATCCGCACCCATGATGTTCTCCTCAGTCATGTTCTTGTCAAATTTGTGTTAATGCTTTTGCTGCCTGATAAACTTTATCCTATTCTCCCCACGCGCCCCTTATACACTAATCGAGATAAACTCCTCAAAGCTATATTCTCCTAGAGGGATCTGATTACCTGATGCTTAGGGTTAGTGGCTCGGTTATTGAGCTTGTTAAGGGCGATATCACGGAGCTTGAGGTTGATGCTATTGTTAATGCCGCTAACTCGAGCCTTAAGATGGGTGGCGGTGTTGCTGGAGCCATCCTGAGGAAGGGTGGATGGAGCATTCAGGAGGAATGTGATAGGATTGGATACTGCCCGGTTGGTGGCGCTGTGATCACGGGCGCTGGAAGGCTTAAGGCGAGATACGTGATCCACGCGGTTGGCCCGAGGATGGGCGAGGGCGATGAGGATAATAAGCTCCGCAGCGCGACCCTAAACTCCCTAAAGCTTGCGGAGCAGCATAATGTCAGGAGCATAGCATTCCCCGCGATCTCAACCGGTATATTTGGCTTCCCGAAAGATAGATGTGCGAAGATAATGCTGAGGACGGCGGTGGAGTATCTCCAGAAGGGCAGCAGGATCGAGAGGATCATCTTCTGCCTCTATGATGATGAGACCTATAGGATATTCGAGGAGGAGATTGAGAGGATAAAGAGGGAGCTCGGACAGGCTTAGTGGTGCTGCATCACCTCTTCAAGTGATGTATAATGGTCCGCCATGCTGCTCATCATACATTCTCTCAATCTCCTCGACTATTCTCCTCAAGTCCGCGTTCTCCTCCATGGCCCTGCTCATTGCCTGCTTGAGCGAGTCGGCCATCATCTTAAGCTCGCTAAGATCTACTGTTATCCTCATCAGCTCGGTGAGCTTCATGGCTAGATGATAGGCGGCTATCGCGTTCGGATGCTGCATATAGGCTGGCGTATGAGCCCAGAGGCCCACAGCCTCGACCCCAACCTCCCTCGCCCTCAACATCAGATAACTATGGATGCTTGCTGGCCCATTATACTCCGTTAGATCCAGCCCGGATAACTTTATCTCAGCCCTCAAATGCTCCATGTTCACGACCGCAGAGATCTTCGTCCTGCGGGTATGTGGGACCTGATCTAGGACACCGCCCACCAGATACATTCTCTTGGCGGATAACATGCTGCAGAGATCTAGTATCATGTTGGAGAACTCCCTCCAGCGGAGGCCTGGCTCCACGCCGCTAAATATCATGAGAGATGCATTTTGCCCCTTATCCATCCAATAGTATATTACGGCTCCAGGCATCTGAAGCCTCTCGATCAGCGCACCCCTTATCTCAACAAATGGCCTGCTTGTCGTCAAGTCATGAATCTCAGAGTAATCGATCTCCATGATCTTCTCGGCATCGAGCGCCCTAGCGAAGTACTCGACAGTGAGTGAGGCGACCCTGCCGGCATCAGGCCAGCCGCTAAAGCCGAGCAACATGTAACGCTTCTCGGCAGATCTTCCATTCTTTACCTTCTTCTCGACCTCTCTGGGAATTTCTAGGAACATTAGGACACCTGACGCGAACATGGGCTTCGGGGGATTTTAGGGTATCGGCCACTGAGCACCTGCTTAAATTCTCCAAAGATAATCGGCTACAGGGTGCTTGATGGTATGGAGATCCGATTACAGCCTATAGGATATGTGGAGACTGACTATGGTGATGAGGAGATTTTGGAGGCCTGGCCCCATGGTGTCGAGGGTAGAATCATAATCTATCCGAGGTTCTCTAATGGGCTCATGGGCTTGGAGGGCTTCTCCCATATAATAGCCGTTGCCTGGCTTCATAAGATCCCGGAGGAGGCTAGGATGACCCTCAAGGTCAGGTTCAGGAGGCTGGTCAGGCTGGGGCTAAACATAGAGGAGGTTCCGGAGGTTGGGGTCTTCTGCTCCGACTCGCCACATAGGCCCAACCCGATAGCATTAACGATATTAAGGCTCAAGAGGGTTGATGGAAATGTGCTCCAAGTCTCGGGGCTCGACCTTTACAATGGGACGCCGATACTGGATCTAAGAGCCTATACCCCATCATATTCTATAGAGGGCTATGTATTGCCGGACTGGTATACTGGATTGCTGGAGAAGCTTAGAGGAATTAGAATAAGCTGGGATAAGCTTTGAGAAGGGGGCTCTACAGCCACCACGTTCACAGGAAACACACGTTGGGTATTAAGTGGTTTTCTTCATAAAGGTGTCATAATCAGGATGTGGGGTTTAAGGTTAATAGGAGGCACGCGTGATTCCTAAATGGCATGGCCGAGGTTTCCCGAGCTTCTTCACAGGGGGTTAGAATCTCGCTACTGAAGCTCAGGCTCTCAATGATAGGCGTATGGGCGCTTATAACAGGCCTAGCAACGCTCATCATTACGGCTATCTTGCTTTATCTTGGGTTCCCGATAATCGGCATCTATGGGATACTTGGGTTCGTCGTCGCATTACATTTCTTCCAGTGGCTTATAGGCCCCTATATCGTCAACGCGATTTACCGGGTGAGGGACCTTAGGCCCGGCGAGTATCCATGGCTGCGTGAGGCGGTTGAGAGGATCTCGGCGAGAAGCGGCTTAAAGCCTCCGAAGATCATGATAGCCGAGATAGATATACCGAATGCATTCGCCTATGGGAGCCCGTTGACGGGCAACATGGTCGCAGTTACTAGGGGCTTGCTGAGATCCCTAGAGCGGGAGGAGGTTGAGGCCGTGATAGGCCATGAGCTGGGCCATCTAAAGCACCGGGACATGGTAGTCATGATGATGATCAGCCTCATACCCGCCCTCATCTACTACATCGGATACACGTTATACGTCTCCGGCTGGCTTAGTGGAGGCCGGAGCAGGGAGGGTGGTGGAGGCGGCATCGCCATCCTGATAGGGATACTATTGATGGCCCTCAGCTTCATCTTCAACCTCTTCGTCTATTACATGAGTAGGCTTAGGGAGTATTATGCGGACTCGCACGCCGCCCTCAACGTGGAGAATGGCGCCAAGAGACTCCAGAGAGGGCTCGTCAAGATAATGGCCGTATCCGGCAGAATCCCGAGATCCATCAGGAGCAAGCATGACCAGCTCAAGATGTTCTTCATTTCAGACCCAGATGTGACCATAAAGGCTTACGGCGACATTGACACATTGATAGAGGAGATTAAGAGGGAGAAGCCGAGCCTGATCCTAGAGCTATTCAGTACCCATCCACATCCCGCGAAGAGGCTGAGGTTCCTAGACCGGTTCATAACGGCTTGAATCTTAGCGAAAAGCTTATCCCCAATCCGTATTTTTCAGGCGATCAGAGAGGGGCTGGAGGCGGACCTATATGAGCGCTATAGAGGTTCTTGAGAGGCAGCCTCTCAGGAGGTTCCACTATGCCCTTCTAGCGATCACGAGCCTTGTTTACGGCCTGACGGCGATGAATGTCATGATTATCTCTGTCGCTCTCCCGCGCATAAGCGCTGAGTGGTCTCTCAGTCCGCCGGCTGCCGGGCTTCTCGCGAGCTTCGGCTATATCGGGATGTTCTTGGGCGCTCTCTCAAGCGGCTTCATAGCGGATAGGATTGGGAGAAAGCCCACGATGATAATAATGATCCTGATAGGGTCAGTATTCACGGGGCTCTGCGGCCTCGCCCCGGGCTATGAGATCATGGCGGCTTTTAGGCTGATAGCGGGCTTCGGGCTCGGGGGAACACTACCACTCCCAGGAGTCTACATGAGCGAGTATCCGCCGGCCAAGTATAGGGGCAGATTCGTCGGCATCGTTGAGACCGCATGGGTCTATGGAGCGATATTATCCGTCCTCTTCGGCTACATCCTGATACCGGAATATGGCTGGAGAGCCGCATTCAATGCCGCCTACATACCATTGATCCTCATACCATTCATAGCCCTCCAAGTCCCCGAGTCGATAAGATTTCTTGAGAGGAGGGGCCGGATAGAGGAGGTCAAGAGCATATTCAGGAGATATGGGCTCGTCGAGGATGTTGAGGGGCTTGATTTAAGACCGCAGCCAACCCAGAGAATCGGGGTCAGGAGGCTGATCTCAGGCGAGTATCTGAGGAGGACGTTGATACTCTGGATGCTCTGGGCCGCCCTCGTATACACATATCACGGGATATTCATCTGGTTACCATCAATCTATGCTGAGAGGCTTGGCTTCTCCATCGTAAAGTCCCTCGAATGGGTCCTGATCGTCACCTTGGTGCAGGTTCCCGGCTACTATAGCGCCGCTCTGCTCCTAGATAAGGTTGGCAGAAAGCCCATCCTAGCCTTCTATCTAGCTGTCGCCGGCGTCGCATCCCTCCTCCTCTCAACAACCCGCGACATCAACATGATCCTCATCTATAGCTCTGTGATAAGCTTCTTCAACCTCGGTGCTTGGGCCGGGCTCTATGCCTACACGCCGGAGCTCTATCCGACAGAGCTTAGGGGGACTGGATCCGGGGCTGCCGCGAGCATCGGTAGAGTCGCGGGCATACTGGCCCCATATCTCACCGGATACCTAATGTATATCAGTGGTGGAGAGCTCTTCTACGCCTTCCTAGTATTCGCGCTGGTTCATCTCGTGACCGCTGTCGTAACAGGCGCCTTCGGCGAGGAGACTAAGGGCAGGAGGCTTGAGGAGATCTCGAGGATCTAGTATGATCTCGCGACATAGACTACTAACTTGGCCTCGCCCCCGCATACCGCGCATGGGCCGAATGGTTTCTCAACTATATCGTATCTCTCTCCCCTAACCTCTCCGCCGACCTCATCTTTCAGCTTCTCGGCGCACTCGATGCTCCCGCACCAGTTTATCCTCGCGATCCTCCTTTCTTTCAAGATCCTCTTTATCTCCTCCATGTTGCTGGCGTCAGAGATCACGCTGAGCATCATCCGCCTGCTCCTCTCAAGCAGGTTCGATTCTATCGCCCTCATCAGCTCATCCACTTTTCCGACGACCTCATCTAGCAGCACCTTAACCCTCTCCAGCGTATCCCTTCTCGCGAGGGTTACAGAGGACTCAACAACTTCCTTCGGCCCTATCTCTACCCTGACCGGGACGCCCATGAGCTCCCAGTGATAGAACTTCTCACCTGGAGTGATGTCATCGCGATCATCAAGAACAGTTCTCCACTTGCCAGCCAGCATATCCCTTACCTTGGATGCGTAGTCGAGTATCTGCTTCTCCTGTCCCTTGAATGGTATCGGGATTATCACGACCTGTGTTGGGGCGACCACGGGCGGTAGGACTAGGCCCCTATCATCCCCATGCTGGGCTATGATCGCTGCTATAACCCTGCTAAAGCCGAAACCATAACATGTTTGATATGGCGTGCCCCTGCTTCCATCCCTCTTCTCGAACTCTATCTCATATGCCTTGGCGAAGTTTCTCCCAAGGTTATGGATTGTGGCGACCTGATTCACCTTCCCATCGGGGTTCCACGCGTCGAATGCTATCGAGTAGACTGCTCCGGCGAACTTGTCGAAATCAGGCCTCTTGAGTATAATGTAGCCTATGCAGAGCTTCTTCAGGACCGTCTCGTAGATCTGCATGGCCTCCCTAACCTGCTTCTCCGCCTCGGCCGCGGTCTCATGCACCGTGTGAGCCTCATTCCAGGGTATCTCCCTAACCCTATAGAGGGCTCTCGTGGCCTTAGTCTCCCTACGATAGACATTCACGCTCTGATGAACCTTGAGTGGGAGGTCCGCGTGGCTCCTTATCCAGAGCTTGAACATCGGATACATTATCGTCTCGGATGTAGGCCTGATTATCAGCTTCTGTTCCCCGGAGCTCTGATCTATCACAAAGACTTCCTTCGAGAATCCCTTGATATGCTCCGCCTCTTTCCTGAATAGCTCCTCGCTTGTGACGAGGGGGAAGTACATCTTCTTGTGCCCAGTTTTTTCGAGCTCATCCTCGAGGAGCTTCTTGATCATGTCGAGCATGAAGGCTCCATTCTCCAAGTAGACCGAGAAGCCCTTCACCGGGAACCTGTTATCAACTACCCTAGCCCTGAAGATGACGTCATCAAACCATTCGGAGAAGTCTTCGAACTTCTTCGAAGCGGAGACGCTCATCCCGTTAAGCCGCGCCTCCTCCCGGTATATAGCCTATCCCCCATAAATCCCGGCTCATTGGGGCTTTCTAGCCCCTCCTTTCCCAGCTCCTGAGAGCCGCCTCCGCCATCTCGGCTAGCAGCTTTCTTGGATCCTTCGCCTTGACATATGCGCTGGCTAGGAGGACCCCCTCGGTCCCGAGTTCTATTGCCTTGGCCACGTCATCGCCCGTCGAGATACCCGCGCCACAGAGGATATGGACTGATGGATTAACCCTCTTAATCGCCTCAACGGCCCCCGTGACGGCCTCGGGCTTCGCCTTCGAAACAGGTATCCCCGTCCCTATAAGCTCCGGGGGCTCGATCGCCAGCATATCTGGCCCCAGCGCCGCTCCAGCCCTAGTGGTTTCAACAGTGTCCGTGCATAGCAGTGAGATCAACCCAACCTCCCTCAATCTCTCGAGGACCGCGCCAATATCCGCTAGGAGGAGCCTCTTCTCAGAGTGGTTGACTATCGAACCCACTGCTCCAGCAGCCTTAACATCCTCCGCGATTATTGATCCCGTGTGGCTTCCGGGGCGATATGGGTCAACATGCTGGGCGAAGACCGGTATGCTAACATGCTCCGCAACAGCCCTGAGATCGGGTAGCGGCGGGGCGACGATAATCGAGATATCATACTCCCTCGAGACCTCCTCGGCAATCCTAGCAAGCTTTATGGCATTTTCGCCTATAGACTCGAGATAAACCTTGAAGTTCAGCGCAATTACTGGATACTTCATCTCAGCACTCATATCTTTTTTGGGGTATGACCCTGTTGATAAGAATTATCTCGTGGGCCTTGGTCGAGTTTTCTCACGCCTCCTCTCAATCACCTCTCCCCACGTGAGCTTTATCTCCCCTATCACCTCATCCACCTTGAGGGCGCCCTTCTCGGTAATATAGCCGGTTATCAGCCTCGGCTGCAGGATCTCAAAATACGGGTTTAGGCATCGGAGCTTAGCTTCCCCAACATATACCTCCTCCTCTGGATGTCTCTCAAGACCGAATCCGTATATCGCCGCCTTCCAGAGGTCTGTCACGATATTCACCGGCACTCCAGCATCCATCGCCGAGAGGGCGATCATCTTTGACCCTATCTTGTTCGCAATCGAGCCATCATCAAGTATCGCATCGCATCCCAGCACTACTGCATCAACAAGCCCCTGGTCTATAACATATGATGCCGCCGCATCAACTATCAGTGTTACATCATGTCCCCTAGCCGCCAGCCTCTCAGCAAGCCTCCTCCCTTCATACCCTGGCCGCGACTCAGTAATATACACGCTAATATCCCTGCAGTTTTCGAGGGCGCTGGCGACAGTCGAGCTATAGCTATGGGTTAGAATGCTCCTATATCTCCTGATCATCTCGGAGGCGTTTCGCACAACGCTTCTCAGAGAGCTCTGATACTCGTTTATACACCTCCTCACGGCGTTCTCTATCGCTTCTCCCACGGATTTTCCAGCCGAGACCTCCTTCTCGATCATCGAGCCAATCATGTGCGCCATATTTGCTATCGAGGGCATGCTCGGCCTAGCCTCTGAAAGAGCCTTTACAAGCCTCCTCACATCCTTTATACTTACAGGCTTCTCGAGGAGCTTCAGAAAAGATGCCGCGGCCCTGATCGTGAGCTGCGACGCGCCGCTCACCGAGTCCTCTCTTATCTCCCTCACCAGATCTGCGATGCTCATCTTCCGCGAGGGCTACTAGATCACGTTATTATTAAGGTGTTTGCGCCGATTGCCCGCCCAGCCGCCGCTCTTCAACCCCAGAGCCCAAGTGGATTATCTTGACCAAGTGGACGAGCTCCTCCCTCATCCCATATGTGAGGACCGCAGTTGGCTCTCTCACCCTTATCTCGCCCATCATGATTTTCTTCTCCAGCTCGTTTAAACCCTCCTCATAGCTCGTTGACGACACCTCAACCGTCTCCACGCCTCTCAGGAGCATCAGCCTTCTCAGGGTTCTCTTGCTGGGTGAGACCGCTATCACGCTCACGGATGGCCTAAAGCCCGCTATCCTCTGAGCTGTTCTACCGGAGATCGTGTAGACGAGTATCGCGGCATTAAGGGACTCCGCCAGCGAGGCGACACCATACGCGAACCTCGTTCTAATATCCTCCTTAGGATCTATGCTCCTCCTAGGGGGAGTTATCCCGGGCTCATATCTCTCGATTATTTTATGGAGCCACTTGACCGCCTCGACCGGATATTTGCCGACCGCCGTCTCATTCGTCAGCATCAGGACATCCACGCCCTCGGATACCGCCTCGACCACGTCCACGACCTCGCTCCTCGTTGGGACCGGGTTCTCTATCATCGAGCCGAGGAGCTGTGTCGCGACTATTACGGGCTTGCCCTTCTCAATGGACTTTCTGACGATCATGCTCTGAAGCCTTGGAACCTCCTCGAGCGGGAAATGCATGCCTAGATCCCCTCTCGCGACGAGGATCGCGTCGGCCGCATCCACTATCTCCTCTAGGTTCTTCACAGCGGCTGGAATCTCTATCTTCGCTATTATCGATGTCTGCTCCGCCCCGAGTGATAATAGCATGCCTCTCAGCATCGCCACATCATGCTCTCCCCTGACATAGCTTAGCCCGATATAGTCGAACTCCTCGGCAGCTGCGAACTTCACGATCTCAACCTCCCTACTGCTTATTGTCGGCAGGTCTAGATCCCTCCCTCTTACAACCATGCTCTTCCTACTGCTTACCCTTGCATCGGTCAAGGCCCTTAGGACGACCTCGGAGGCTGATGCTGACTCGACCTCGAATGCCGCGAGACCATCATCCATTAATATCACATGCCCACGTCTCAGCACCTTAAGAACAGCCTCATTGGGAAGCGGGATAACCTTCTCATCTCCCCCACGAGCCCTATCTAGGGGGACAAGTTTCACAAATTCTCCAGCCCTCACCTCTATCGGCTCATCAAGGATCCCCGCGCGGACCGAAGGGCCTGGCAGATCACCTACAAGAGCTAGATGCGTCCCAAACTCAGCCTCAACTTCCCTAACGATCCTAACAGCCTCCCTCCACTCCTCGATGGACCCATGGCTGAAGTTTATCCTGAAAATCCTCGCCCCGGCTAGCGCCATCTCCCTAACGATCTCATGGCTCCTACTAGCCACGCCAACGGTCACAGCAATCTTTGTCCTAATCATCCCATATCACTAGACAGGGGCTATGAGATAAGTTGTCCCCCAAGGGGCTTATAGGTATCCCTCGGCCTCGGCGAGCTCAGCATTTAGCACCGCGTTTCCAGCAGCCCCCCTGATCGTATTATGGCCCAAGACGAGGAACTTTATCCCATTTCTTAGAACCGGGTCTCTCCTAATCCTGCCGACGACCACCGACATACCATTGCCAGCATACCTGTCCAGCCTCGGCTGAGGCCTATCCGGCTCACTCCTCACGATTATCGGCCTCTCCGGCGCGGTCGGCAGCCTTAGCTCCTGCGGCCTCCCCCTAAACCTCCTCATAGTCTCTGCAACCTCCTCAGGCTCAGCCGGCTTATCCAGCTCGACGAAAACCGCCTCGAGATGCCCCTCGAGAACATTAACTCTATGGCAGCTCGCGGAGATCTTGAAATCCGCGGGAATGATTCTTGAGCCCTCCAGCTTGCCTAGGATCTTCAATGCCTCCCGCTCAACCTTCTCCTCCTCATTTCTTATGTATG
Source organism: uncultured Nitrososphaeria archaeon (assembly GCA_964637915.1). Taxonomy (GTDB): domain Archaea; phylum Thermoproteota; class Nitrososphaeria_A; order Caldarchaeales; family Wolframiiraptoraceae; genus Wolframiiraptor. The sequence continues at coordinate 19,891 of CAZWXN010000001.1, forward strand.
GTATGATGTTGTCCGTTATCGCCATAGAGGGCACCCCGGTCCAGCCTGCGCCCGAGAGAGCCTGCATCGTTGAGACTATCACGCTCCTTATGCCATACTCATCCATGAGCGGCTTCAAGGCTATTATCATGGCATTCGACGTGCAGTTTGGACTCGTGACTATGAAAGATCTCCAGCCCCTCTTCCCCTGCTCCCTGACAAGGCTCAGGTGATCGGGATTAACCTCGCCTATCAGGATCGGTACATCCGGCTCCATCCTATAGGCGCTTGCATCGCTTATCACGGGGATCCCCTCCCTCGCGAACTCGGCCTCAACCTCTCTAGCCACCTCCGATGGAAGCGCTGAGAATACTAGATCCACATTCCCCTCATGCTTAACATCCTCGAGCCGCGCCTCAACAACACGCATCCCCGCCGCCCGCTCCGGAACCTCGCCCTCAATACACCAGTGAACAACCTCAGCATACCTCTTCCCCGCGGATCTCGATGAAGCGGCTAAAACCTCAAGATCAAACCTCGGATGATCGGAAAGCAGCTTGACAAATCTCTGACCAACCATCCCCGTAGCACCGAGCACAGCAACCCTCAGCTTATCCATACGCACTCCACCCCAACCCCCATGCACCAAAACAGCCATGAATTAAAACTTTTGACCACTTGTAAAGTCTCTCTGAAAAATGCTCAAAGATGTTCAATCATCCTATGCCTATCCTCAATCTCCATCATCCCGGCTAACGCGCAGGAAGAGAGGTTCGAGTGGGGTAGCCAGATGCCCATGACAGGCCCTCAGAAGACTCTGGCTCTCATGGTTGAGTTCTCTGACGTGATGTTTAGCATTTCTCGAAGGGCTGAGCAGGTCATGAGAATGCTCGGCGACTTCATTGAGAGAAGCTCATATGGGAAGGCTTGGCTCGATTATTACATCTACCCGAAGGTGATAACTCTGCCCAAGCCCATGAGCTACTATGGGGCGCCAGAGCCCGAGAGCCAGAGAGGAGATGGCAGGGGGTCGTACGAGTACCTGCTAGCAATTATCGAGTTCGTCAAGAGAAAGTCGGGGCTTAACATAACGGAGTTTAAGCATATAGTCATAATTCATGCGGGGAGCGATGAGGCAATCAGCAACTCCCCCAACGACCTATGAAGCCTTTGCGCCTGTGGTATCAACAAGCTCCTTTACTTCTTAATAGAAAGGTATGGATTCGACGAGGTTGAGGGCTACCTGCTTGAGAATGTCTATGACCATATAGTTAACCTATTCATGCATAGGAGGAAGGATGGGACAGGTCATCTGCTCAATGGCATACTAACAGTCGCGGAAGATGACATACCCTCTGTAATGATATATGAATTCACTCATAGCCTGTGGATCAGCGACCTATACGTATATGCCGAGGATGGCTATAGTACTGGATCCGAGGTCGGTGTCTGGTCGAACATGGATTACGGCCCCCTTCCTAGAGCCGCCAGTACACATAGATGGCTGGTCAAAGTACCTGCTCGGCTGGATTGAGACCACGGAAGTGAGGGGATGACGGGTACACGATCCATACACTGGATAAGGCGGAGGAGCCTCATGCGCTGATAATCCCGATAAACGACGAGGAGTACTACTTCATGCACGCTATGAGGCCCATGGGCCAAGATGCGGCGCTACCCGGCCCTAGAATCCTCGTCTTCAGAATCAACAAGTACCTGAGCAGGAATGTGGAGGGACACCCATTCATGTGTAAGATGTCAGATGCCCATCCCGATACGCCGCCGGAATGCTCATCAATGGACAAAGAGAGGATCAGGCTATGTGAAGGTCTTGACGCGCCCTATATAGATCCTGAAGGCTATAGAGGAACTTGGGGAAGATTCGAGATAAATCTCATCAAAGGTGAGCTTGAGACCGAGGAGGGCTATTACATCAAAGTCCTAAATTTTGATAAGAAGAGGGGCGTCGCCAAGATACTCGTGAGCATTGGCGGAGCGGCTCCCGAGAAGACCACTATCGAAATGAAGACCACTGAGAAAGAGACGGCTGCTACTGATGCTACCCAGATATTGACAAAGATAACCACTCAGACCATAACTATCACAAGCAAGGAAACGGTTACACGCGCTCAGATGAAGACCACAACGGTCGTGGAGACCGTCGTGAAGGAGGAGCTGGGCATCTTAAGCTACGGGCTAATTGCCATAAGCATAGTGCTGGCTCTAGCGCTTGTAATAGTCACGAGCAGGAAAAGAGCCCACCGCCACCTCCGCCCCAGTCCACCCCTCATAGTAGGAGACAATCATGAGGTCGAGCCGGGAGACATGTACACGGCTAACAGCCCTCCTTCTATCCTTCATTATCACCCTCTCGATTAGCGAGAATGTTATGGCTCAGGACGACCCTCTACATCTCAAGTTCTCCGCCGACGAAACTTGATCATGAAGAGAAGAAAAGAATTCGAGAGATGCGTCCTCCCAAATACTTATAAGAAAGTCTCTGGGCCAATCAGATGAGGTGCAGTCATAGTTTTGGGTATGATTCCTCGTGGTAAGCTTATTGGAATGCAGGTATACAACCCGAATGGAACATTTGTTGGAACTGTCCAGGATATTGCTCTGCCGCTTGGAGAGGGTGAGATGGGCATAGTCGTGACGACGAGAACGCAGACAATGGAGACAATACCATGGAGCAAGATCTCTGCCGTGGGAGACATCATAATCCTCAAGGAGAACATCGAGATTAAGGCTCCGCCTGTGGAGATGGCCACGCAGCAGGCATTCCCATCACCCCAAGCACCATCAGCGGAGAGCAAGGCTGGAGGAGCCTTGAAATCCATCACCGGAGTCTTTAAGAGGGGTGGGGAGAGGCCCGCCTGCCCAACATGCGGCAAGCCATTAGCGTACATCGAGCAGTATAAGAGATGGTACTGCTATAACTGCGGCAAATATGTCTAGCATGCACATAATTCTTTTTTCTTGAGACGCTTAGCTGAGCTGGTAATATCTTGTATTTTTGATTAGTGTATTGTGTTTAGGCCGAATGCTCTGTGTACCGCTCTTAGCGCCTTGACACCATCCTCTTCTTTGACTGCGAAGGAGATGTTAAGCTCTGATGATCCCTGTGCTATCATCTTTATATTTATGCCCTCTGAGGCGACCGCGTTGAAAATTTTCGCAGCTACCCCGGGCTTTCCCCTCATCCCGGATCCTATGACCGCTATCACGCATATCCCCTCCTCATAGTCTATCCTTATCTCGTCCTCGGTGAACTCGCTCTTTATCGCCTTTAACGCCTTTTTCAGGTCCTCTCTCGGTAGGGCTATCGAGATGTTTGCCTGCGATGATGCCTGTGAGACCATTATCACTTGGGCGCCTATCCTCGCGAGGAGGTCTAGGAGCTTGACATTAGTGTCCATGGCCTCTGATGAGCCGATCCCACTTGCGAGGATTATCGCCGCATCCCTTATCATCGTTAAAGCCTTGACGGTATCGGACTCAGCCACCCCACTTATCAGCGTTCCCTCAGCGGATGGATTATAGAAGTTCTTCACCCTTATCGGGATATTCTCCTTGGAGGCTGGCTCGAGCGCTCCCGGGTGGATGACCTTCGCGCCGAAGTACGCTAGCTCAAGAACCTCATCATAGGACATTCGCGGTATCGGTTTCGCCTCCGGTACGAGCTTGGGATCCGCGGTCATCACGCCATCAACATCCTTCCAGAGGATTATCTCGTTAACCTTAAGCGCCGCACCTATTATTGTCGCGGTATAGTCGGATCCGCCCCTCCCCAAGGTCGTAATTACGCCATCAGGGGTCGAGGCTATGAACCCTGTCACCACCGGGACTATCCCCTTCTCCAAGAGGGGGCCAAGCCTCCTCCTAACCTCCTGATATGTTATCCCCAGCGGCTTAGCGGATCCAAACTCGTCATTCGTGATTATGCCCGCATCCCATCCAGTGAGATACTCCGCCTTGACGCACTGATCGACAAGCGAGCCCCAGAAGATCCTTGTCGAGAGCCTCTCGCCGAATGATAGGGCATAGTCCTTGATCCTCGGCGTAACCTCCTTTAGATATGCAGTTATTGAGAGGAGTTTCCCGAGCTCCTCGATCTCCTGCTCAAGCTTCTCCCAGACATTTCTTCTTAGATCCTCTTTTCCTATCGCCTCTATGCAGGCATTCTCATGCCTCGCCCTAAGGCTCTCGATGAAGCTGCGCACCTCGTCCTCGCGCCCCTTCTCAGCGCTCCCAAGCGCTCCGAGTATCCCATCCGTTACACCACTGAGCGCGGATACAACTGCGACGACGCGGCACCCGCGCTCGACATAATCCCTGACTATCTCGGCGGACCTCCTCACAGTAGACCCATCCTTGACACAGCTTCCGCCGAACTTCATCACGTAGCTGGCCATGGTCTCCCGCCCTCCGAGGATGTCTCGCCACTGAATTCTCTCACCAAAGGAAATTTTCCGGCTTATAGCCTTAAGCCGAGCCTGTCTCTGCAGCGCTAGCCTAATTAACGAGTTGGAGAGTAGGGGGCGCGGGAGGGTGCTTGGATGAGGGTTAAGCTTACTCTAGCTCTTAGTGATAGGCCCGGCATCCTCTTGAAGGCCTTGGAGCAGATCGCCTTGAATGGCGGTAATATTATCTCGATAATTCATCGGAGGGATAGCATTACATCGGGCTATGTGCCCGTAAGCATTAACGTGGAGTTTCCTGATTCGGCGAGCCTTGAGAGGGCTAAAAGGGGGATAGAGGCCTCGGGGATACCGGTGATCGAGGCTGAGACTCTTGAGAAAGCCATCTGCACGATACTACTGATAGGCGCCGTGAAGATCGAGGATCTACTTAGAAAGGTTCATGAGCTCGGGTCTAGGGTTGCTGAGGTCTCCATGACCGGCGGCTTAACATCCCCCTGCATCAAGGCTGTTATCGAGGCTCCATCCGAGAAACTTGGCACACTTCTCGCATCCTTGGAGAGCTTTGCCGAGGAGCAGGGAGCGCTCCTGATAACCGAGTGGTGAAGAGAATCATGTTAAGATGCATCATAGTTGGATACGGTTTCCTCGGGAAGAGGCTCGCCAAGCTAATAGCTTCTGGAGCTGTTAGGGGTGTTAAGCTCGTTGGGATAGCATCCTCCAAGGGATACATCTACAAGGAGGATGGATTTCTGCCGAGCGATCTCCCGGATGACCTGCGATCCTCCAGCATGCTGAGACCCGCGCCTGCATCAGAACTCATTGATAAGAGAATTGCTGATCTTCTGGTAGAGCTTACTCCGACAAATATTAGGGATGGCGAACCGGGGCTGAGCCATATCAAGCTCGCACTTGAACAGGGCATGGATGTCGTAACGGCGAATAAGGGGCCTATAGCCCTAGCATATGAGGAGCTGATGGGGCTCGCCGAGGAGAGGGGCGCGATGCTCCTGCATGAGGCCACTGTCGGCGGCGGGATACCGCTCATCTCCCTCAAGAACCGCTGCCTAGCAGCCGACGAGCTCCTATCAATCAAGGGGATACTGAACGGGACTACCAACTATATCCTCAGCAGGATGCACTTCGAGGAAATGACCCTCGATCTCGCGCTAAGGGAGGCTCAGATGCTCGGAATAGCCGAGAGAGACCCCACGCTCGACTTGGAGGGCGTGGACACAGCATTGAAGCTCGTCATACTCGCGAACAGCCTGATGAACATGGGGAAGAGGCTGAGCGACGTGAAGATCAAAGGGATAACCGGGATAACGAGCGAGGCCATCGCGGCGGCGAAGGAGTCCGGAATGACGATAAAGCTCATCGGGATCGCTGATGAGGATGGCCTCAGGGTAGCGCCCAAACTCGTAAGGCTGAATGACCCGATATGTGTTCATGGAACCCTGAATGCCGTCAGCTTCAATTTCAGGATCCTCGGGAGGCTCACGATAATCGGGGAAGGCGCTGGCGAGTCAACAGTCTCAGCCCTCATAAACGATATCCACGAGGTTATGAAGACTAGGATGCGGTCAAATAGGATTTAAGCGGGCTCATAATCGGCTCCGCCCCAGGGAGCAGGCATGCCCAAGATAGCTGTTGTCGGCCATCTAACGATAGACGAGATAGAGGTTGAGGGTGGAAGTTATGTGAGTATGGGTGGGGTCGCCTGCTACGCCTCCCTCGCCGCGAGGGCGCTCGGCGCCGACGTGAAGATATTTACAAGGATTGGAGAGGATTTCCCGAGAGAATATCTCGAGATGCTCGAGGGTGCTGGAGTGGATTTGTCAGGAGTGGTTGTCGGAGAGGATGAGAGGAGCACCAAGTTCAAGCTAACTTACATGGGGGATCAGCGTTGCCTAAGACTTCTCTCGAGGGCTGGAGGCATAGAGCTCGAGAAGCTCGCTGGCGAGCTCCAGCCGCTTGACGCTGTTTACCTCGGCCCAGTCGCATGGGAGGTGGACATAGAATCTATCAGCAAGCTGCTAGGCCGGGTTAGGAGGCTGGCTCTAGACCCACAAGGCCTGATGAGGATTATTGACGAAGCGGGCTTTATCAAGCTCAAGAGGCTTGATCTCGAGATTCCCGGGCTCTGGATCCTGAGGCTATCGGGCGAGGAGGCCGAGGTGCTCACGGGATCCACCGATCCCATCGAGATGATTGACCGCCTTAAGCGGGTTGGCGCGGAGATCACGATATTGACGCTGGGCGGGCTTGGAGGCATCATCGCGCATGGGGCCGATGTTATCAGGGTCCCATGTTATGAGACTCGCGTCTTCGACTCGACTGGTGCTGGAGACGTGTTTGGTGGAGCCTTTATAGCATCATATCTCGGTTGCTGGGATCTCCGGTGGGCGGCGGCCATAGCATCCGCGATGGCATCCATAGCCGTGGAGGGGCCGAGCTTCAAGCCCCTCATCTCGCCAGGGGTGAGGGATGAGGCTGAGCGCAGAGCCGAGAAGATCTATAGGCGGATAGAGCCCCTCTAATCCACCTTTATCCCATGCTTCTCCAAGGCCTTCTTTATCTTCTCGATCTCCGATCTAAGCCGAATCAGCTCACCCACAATCATCTCAAGATCTGATGGTAGAGTATAGCCCAGCCTCCTGGCATCCCTCAACCTATTAAGTGGATCCTCTGGCAAAACCATTACCGCATCCCAGGAGAAGTATGCATAGCTTCCTTAAAACAGTAGCTGGCCTCCTATGATAGGATATTAAGCTGCATTAATTCTTATGGAAGGCGCTTGGATCGTCTGATGCCGCAATTGCCCTCCCCCACCATGGACAATAGCTTCTGACGGTCTCTAGCCAATAATCGAGCTCGCTTTCAACAAAGCTGGGGGCGCCATCTCAGAGCTCGATGCTGACCCCAACTATCCTCACTGTCTCGGGCTTCAGGTGCCAGCTCCAAGGCTTGTTGAAGCCGCTATCCTCGCGGGCCAGCACCCCCATCAGGAACAGGCTATTCTTCCCCTCCATGTTCTCGAGGGCAAGCCTAATGGTCTCTGGATCGGTGACATAGATTACGAAGCGCTCACCATTCACATCCACTAGGAAGTATTTTCCATGAGGCTTCATGTATGGAGTTATGAAAAGTGTGGCCGCTATGACCACGAGCAAGATGATGGTTAGCCGCCTACGAGGCTGTATAGCATTTCTTGGTCCCAGCCGCATATATGACTTCCCATTCATCACGAGTCAAGCAGCCGGAGCCTAGGCCACGTTTACGAGCTAGTGATCTCGGGGCAAGATTATTAAACACCACGATCTAAGGCGTGGTTTCGAGAAGAAAGACATGTCAATAGTGCAGGCTTTTCAGAGCATATCTGGCGGAGATCCCGTGATCTTGGGCGCTTTAGCAGGCCTATTCACCTCGATTATGAATCTGTTGGGGGCTGTACCAATACTATTCTTGAAGGGGTCTTTTAGGAGGATTTCTGATCTTGGGCTTGGTTTTGCCTCCGGGGTCATGCTCGCGGCCAGCTTCACGAGCCTCATCCTGCCGGGGATCGAGCTTGGGGGGATAATGCCTGTGCTATTGGGAATGATTCTTGGGGCCGCCGCGATCTCCCTGATGGATAAGCTGATACCCCACATGCATGCAATCATGGGTATAGAAAAGGGCTCCTCTAGGCTTAAGGCTGTATGGCTCTTCATCCTCGCGATAACGATACATAATATGCCAGAGGGGCTGGCCGTCGGCGTTAGCATGGGGTCGGGCGACCTCACGGCTGGCCTAGCCCTCGCGATAGCCATAGGGATCCAGAATATGCCGGAAGGGTTGTCCGTAGGCTTATCGCTCATCTCTACGGAGAAGTATAGCAGGTCTAGGGCCTACATCATCTCCACGGCATCAGGGTTCGTCGAGCTCCCCCTAGCGGTAATCGGCGCTGTGGCCGTCACGGTGATCCATCAGATAGTCCCATATGCTATGGGGTTTGCGGCCGGAGCTATGCTATTTGTGGTGAACGATGAGATAATACCAGAGCTTCATAGGCTAGGGAAGGAGAGAAGCATAACCTATAGCCTGATAGCCGGGCTGATCGTGATGCTGTATCTCGACGTGCTGCTCTCGGCCTAAAATGAATTACCCGACCGGATTATCTCTCGCGCCCCTTATAGGCCGAGCTCCCCACTTATCCCATTCAATGCCCTGAGCGATATCTCGAGGAAATCATCTAGTGTTAAGCCTATTTGCTCGCAGAACATTATCCGCTTCCTGCTGACATTCCTCGCAAAGTCCTTCTGCTTGAACTTCCTCTTCAATGTCTCAACGCTCACCTCAGCCAGCTTCTTATTTGGCATGACGAGGGCGGCGGCGATTATGAGCCCCGAGACAGCGTCAGCCGCGATCAGCGCCTTCTCCAGATCACTCTCCGGCCTCACCCCAGTATTCTCAAAGTTATGGGACTTTATGGCCCTAATAATCTCCGGCGGCACGGAGCCTCCCAGAACCTTCTCAGCCTCCAATCCATGCCTGCTCGGCTCATCCTTCGTCAGCTCATAGTCTATGTCATGGAGCAGCCCCGCGAGCTCCCAGAGCCCCTCATCCCGCCCAAGATGCCGCGCAAGCTCCCTCATTATCGCGGAGACAGCTATCATATGCAAAACTATCTTATCATTCGCGACATTCTCCCTGACAATTCTCAGCGCCTCCTCCCTATCCATCCAGCGCACCTCCTCATCCTCCAATTGCCCTAGCAGTATTCCTCCGCCGCCTCGCGGATTCTCTTACAAGCCTCTCTAAGGGGCTTCTCATCCAGAACAGCAGAGATCCTGATATGGTTGTTGTACTTCTGCCCGAAGCATGCTCCGGGCGCTATCGCGACGCTCTTCTCCTCGAGGAGCTTCCACGCGAATCTCCATGAATCGAAGCCCTCCACGTTTATCCTCGGGAAGATATACATCGCGCCCTCCGGCGGCTTGACCTCTATGAGCCTAGACTTCGAGAGCTCCTCGTAGAGTATCCTCAGCCTCATCCCGATGAGCTCCACGTTCCTCCTCGCCGACTCCTCATCGTTTAGCGCTGCTAAGGCCGCCCTCTGGACAAACTCGGGTATACATGTTATGGCGGTGTTCTGGGCTCTCGCGACACGCGTCGCGGTCTCAGGGTCGGACACCACGTATCCAACCCTAAAGCCCGTCATGCCCCAAGTCTTCGAGAAGGAGTTGACCATTATCGCGCGCTCCGCCCCAAGCTTCAGAATACTCTCAAACCCATCACAGTAGCAGAAGTCCATGTAGACCTCGTCGCTCAGGATCCAGGCACCATAATCCTCAGCGATCTCTATTATCGCCCTCATGCTCCTCTCGTCGAGAACTCTTCCAGTTGGGTTATTCGGATAATTCAGGATTATCAGCTTGGTCAACCTGCTAACCTCCTCCTGGATCATGTTGACGGGATCCCAGTTATCCTCGAACCTCGTCCTAATTATCTTCGGCCTCCTGCCAAGCCATCTAACCTGATGGGCGTAGAGGGGCCAGGCCGGCTCTATCACAATAACCTCATCACCGAGCTCCGTCACGGCCTCTATTGATCCATAGACGGCGAATGTCCCGCCTGCCGTAACCGTGATATTATCGGGCTTCAGGTCGAGGCTGAATCTCTCGGAGAGCTTTGATGCTATCGCCGCTCTAAGCTCCTTGATGCCATTCGCCGGGCCATACTTGCTATAACCCTCCCTGATCGCCCTGCAGGCTGCCTCAACAGCGCTTGGCGGTGCGGTGAAATCAGGCTCGCCGAGTTCCAGCCTATAGACCTCCCTCCCCATCCTCTGAAGCTCTAGGGCTCTTGAAGCAAACTCCCTCAGCTTTAGCCCGCTCTCCGGCGCTCCGCCCCCACCATATCTCTCCCTCTCCTCCAAGACTAGGGAGAAGATCTTTCTCGCGAGATCCCCGCTCAGCCCATGCTTGCTAAACTCCGAGATCATTGCATCAAGCATCTCAGCGCTAAGATCCGATTTAGCAAGTGATGCGCATATTCTGGATAGCTCCGCTAGCTCCCTCATCACAGCACCACCCTCTCTTCGCCGCCTTCTCCGGGAATTAAGCCTTTTAACCTTTGGCGTGGCTATTTACCATTATGAGTGCTGAGGAGCCTAGAGCCGGGGAAGCCTTCTACCACATCAGAGTTAAGCCCGGGGAGGTCTCAAGATATGTTCTTCTTCCGGGAGATCCGGAGCGCGTCCCATTAATCGCGGAGTTCTGGGATGAGGCTTGGGAGGTCTCGTATCATAGAGAGTTTAGGCTCTGGAATGGCAGGGTTGGCGGCAGGCCGATCTCGGCATGCTCCACGGGCATAGGCTCGGCCTCAGCCTCGATAGCTGTAGAGGAGCTCGCTAGGGCGGGTGTGGACACGTTTATCAGGATTGGAAGCACGGGCGCGATCCAGCCGCATATAAGGCTCGGAGACCTCGTGATATCATCCACGGCCATCAGGCTCGAGGGCGCGAGCATGGATTATGCACCGCCGGAGTATCCGGCCGCCGCGAGCTACGAGGTCCTCCTAGCATTAATTGAGGCGGCTGAATCCCTTAACATCACCTATCATGTTGGCGTCACCGCTACCACAGATAGCTTCTACCTCGGCCAAGGGAGAAAGGGGTTCCGCGGCTACTCATGGAGCAGGTCCGAGAACCTCCTCGAGGACTTAAGAAGGATGAACGTCCTCAACTTCGACATGGAGACATCCGCAATATACACCATAGCATCCATTTACGGGCTTAGGGCTGGATCCGTCTGCGCGGTCTTCGCAAACAGGGTTAGGGACGAGTTCGGGATAGCCGGCGAAAGGGATGCAGCGAGAGTCGCGGTCGAAGCTGTCAAGATACTCCAAGAATGGGATGAGCTCAAAGCGAGGCGGGGTAAGCCCCTCTTCTACCCCTCGCTTCTAAGGGGGTCTAATCCAAAAATATGAGCTCGAGAGGCTCTCGTAGAGAGTTCCTTTGAGCGGCCTTCTCGACCCCCTGCTTGAGTGGGCTAGGCTTCATCTCGTCCCACTGGGGATTCCGGGACTGGCTTTAACAGCCTTCACGGAGTCCAGCTTCTTCCCAATACCGCCCGACGTTATCCTTATCCCGCTTGCCCTCCTAGATCCCGGAAACGCTGTGCTCTACGGCCTCGTGGCCACGGTCAGCTCGACGGCTGGAGCCCTTCTTGGCTATTGGATCGGCCTTAAGGGCGGGAGGCCCATACTCCTTAAGCTGGCTGGCGAGAAGTCCATGAAGAAGGCCGAGGAGTTCTTCAACAGGTATGGCGCCTGGGCTGTTGGGATAGCTGCCTTCACGCCGATACCCTACAAGGTCTTCACGATAGCCTCTGGAGTATTCATGCTTAGGAACTTGAAGGCCTTCATCCTCGCATCAATTCTGGGGAGGGGTGGGAGGTTCATGGCTGAGGCGGTGCTCATAATGCTCTTCGGCGAGGGGATATTGTCGTTTCTCAGCGCGCACTTCGAGCTCATAACAATCCTAGTTGGCGCGGCCGTGATATCATTTCTAGCGGTCTATAGCCTCCTCAGGAAGAGGTCACGCCCCTGAAGCCCTTCTCCTCCTAAGTGTTATCCTCGCTGTTATGAGCCTCTCCCCCATGAAGAGCCATGAGCTTAGAAGTAGGAGTAGTGCCGCGAATCCCAGCATCACCATTAGTGATGTGATTGCGGATGTGATGTCGCCCGCGAACCCGCTCTGTATCGCGAGGAATAGGTGTGTGAATGGATCTAGGAGGAGGCCTATCCTGACTCCGATCGGGAGGCTCTCGAGGGGCACGAAGACTAGGATGAAGAATGGGGGCATTAGGAGTGGGAATGTTATGGCTCCGACGAGCTGCTGGGCGCTCCTGACATCGCTCCCGAGGACGCCGACGAGAAGCCCTATACATGTCATCATCACCATCGCGATGAATATCGCTGAGACGAGTATCGGGATGAAGATGGGGGATGGCCAGAGGTCGATGAGTGTTATGCTCACCTGCTGACCGGCGGTAACCTCCTCGACCGGGATCCGCGCCATCATGCTCCCCGCGATCATCAGCCCATAGATCCCGAAGCCGACTAGGAATGAGATAGTGCTCAGGAGGACTATAACAAATGTCCCCAAGAGCTTGCTGAGGAGTATCGTTATCCTCCTAGCCGGGATCGTTAGGAGTAGCTCAAGGGTCTTGGACTCCTTCTCGAGGGCGATGCTTGTCGCCGAGACCGTGGATGCATAACTTGCGACCATCACCGCGACTAGCGGGAGGCCGAAGAGCGTTGTCAGGAAGGTGGCGGCGACGGCGGAGGCCGGAGCCCTCAATATCCTGTCAAGATAAAGCACCATGGAATTCTCTAGGATCGGCTTCTCGAAGAACCTTGGATCAATACCTCCCCCATGAACCCTCTCAGCCAGAGACTTGAATATATCGAGTAGGATTGTTGACATCCGCTGGCTCATGCTAATCTCGGAGATCGAGGCGGATCTTATGATGTAGATCGTCATGATCGTGCTCTGGATGCCGGATGTGAAATTTCTCGTGAAGCCGCTCGGCATCACGATCACGGCGTTGAGCTCCTTTCCGGCTGCCGCCCTAGCGCACTCATCCTCGGATGAACACTCCACCTTGATGATCCTAATCCCCTTTTCCCTGAGCAGCTCTGGGAGATGAGTAGATGTTAGCCATGTCTCGTCCAGGTCGGCTATCCCGATTACAAGGCCCACTTCAGCCCTCTCCATCGCCGCGCTCATCCCAAGGCCCGTCAACGCGCCCATTATCGGGAAGACTATCAGCGGGATTATTATCGCGCCCACTAGTATGCTCCTCTCCATCAGGAGCTCCTTAACCTCCTTCCTGAGTAATGGCCCGAGCATCTTAAGCCGCCTCCACCAGCTTCGCGAAGACATCTTCGAGATTCTGTGCCCGGTGCTCAGCCTTCAGCTCATCGGGCCTGCCCTCCGCGATTATCCTCCCACCGCTAATGAATGCGACCCGGTCGCAGAGATACTCTATCTCGAGCATGTTGTGGCTGGAGACTATGACGGTTGCGCCGCTCTCCTCCACAAACCTCCTTATCCTCCTCCTGATGTGCACGGCGTGGATGACGTCTAGGCCGGAGGTCGGCTCATCAAGTATCGCAACCCTCGGCCTCAGCATCAATATCGCTGCGAGGATTATCCTCCGCCTCATACCCTTGCTATAGGATCCCATGGGCTTCCCCACCGCATCGCCGAGCCCCGCGATCTCCACACCCTCCTTGATGCATTCCCGATTCCTGCCATGAACCCCGGCCATGAAGCTGAGAAACTCTAAGCCTGTCAGGTGCCTGTAAACCCCAGCATCCTCCGGCAGGTATGCGATGCTTCTCCTAACCCTATCCGGCTCATCCCTGACGCTATGACCCATTATGATGGCGTCACCAGCATCCGGCCTGAGGATCGCCGCGAGAATTCTGAGAGTCGTCGTCTTACCAGCTCCATTAGGCCCTATCAAGCCGAAGATCTCCGACTCATCAACCTCGAATGAGACGCCCTTTAGAACCTCGAGAGACCCGAACCTCTTAACGAGACCGCTGGCCACGACAGCCTTCAAGCATAATCTTCCCCCTTCTGATTGCTGTGTATCATCTTTTAAGGATTGAACTTAAGTATAATCTTCCTCAGAGGGATGCCTAGAACCATAGTTCTCACGTAGTCCAATATTTCGCTCATCGTCCGACTAACCTCATACTTCTCTTATTACTTCTCTATTGCTTCTCCAAGTAACCAAGTAATTTAACTTGTAAGGATCATAATTTCTTATTTTATTAAGCTCGTCGCCCGGCAACTTCCTAACCATCATCAGAAGTTTCTTCTCGGAAGGACCAATCGCGCTAATGCTCTCCAAGCGAGCCTCCTGCGTGCCTCTCAAAACTCTTACTCTAAACCCAAATAAGACTAGGGGGATGATATAATTACAGGCTAAGACGATAAGATACCGTATAGTAGCCTTCGCGGCAAACCTTTACATGAGAACAAAAACATGCGAATCTCCCAACTGAGATTTCCAAAATTATTAATCTGCCAATAAGGAAATCACATTACGCAGGTTACACCTGATAACCTTAAAAGCACTCAGATAACATATCTCATGATTAATGAAGCCGCTGGCCAGCGGGTAGTAAAAGCCATAAAGTCCGGTAGAGTTGGCGGAAGCTACCACCATGGAGGATTTATGAATCCATTGATAGTTTTAATGCTTGCCTCGCCGGCCTTTATGGCTACGAGGACTCACTGGCCAGCCCCACTCCTATTTTTGAGCTTCCGCCAGTCGCCCCTGATTTCGGGCTCGCCCCTAAGCCTTCTCAGGTAATTATGTGCGGATAATGCTGCTATCGCGCCCTGAGCAGCTGCTATCACAGCCTGCTTATATGGCATATCGCAGACGTCGCCGGCCGCGAAGACTCCTTCCCTGCTCGTCCTGCCAAGCCTGTCCGTTATAATCTCGCCGCGCTCATTCAGCTCGATGAATCCCTTGAGCCACCCCGTATCCGCCGCGTATCCGAGCTCCACGAAGACACCATCAACCTCCAGCTCAATCCTCTCTCCGCCATCAACTCCCCTCAGGATCAGCTTTCTAACCACGGTATCGCCGACCACCTCCTCCACCCTCACGCCCGTCATAACCTCCGCACCTAATCCTCGCAGCTCCCTCAGGAGCCGATCATCCTCCCTAGGCCGCCCCAAGTAAATCACATAAACCATGTTATCGTAGTTTCTGAGTATCGTGGCGGCTTCATGTGCTTGATCGCCCCAGCCGACTACGGCCACTCTCTTGCCCCTGTATAATGGCGCATCGCAGATGGCGCAGTAGCTGACACCCCTACCCGCGAAGACATCCTCACCCGGAGCACCCATCTTCCTCGGCTTCTTCCCGATAGCGAGGATCAGCGCCCGCCCCTCATAGTCGCCGCCCCTACACTTGACCCTGAAGCCGCCCTCCACCTCCTCAATGCCAACCGCCTCATCATAGGATATCTCGGCCCCAAACTCTCTAGCCTGCTCGAGAATACTGTTCACGAGCTCGAAGCCCGAGACCGGGGGCGAGGCCGGGAAATTCTCTATTCTTGGGACTGTGAGGAGCTGGCCGCCAATATCCATCGTGATAACAAGTGTTCGCAGACCCTGTCTAGCGGAATATAGCGCCGCGGTAAGGCCGGCGACACCGCCACCCACAATCAGTACATCATACATCGCTAGCCTACTTATTCTGCGGAAGCTATAAAGCATGCTCTAGAGCCTTGGAGAGGGATAGAGTTGAGAGCACGAGCAATCCTCATCCCCAAGATACTTTTAAAGCTCGCGACCGCCGCGGCACTAGCTATACTAGGATACTACGCCTATGAGGGCATCTCAGCAGCCCTATCAGCCTCACCCATCTTCGCCGCCATATTCCTCACACTCCTCACAGCTGCAATAATCATAGGAATCATAAGCCTCCTCACATGAGAATACGTCGAGCAACAGCTATGCTTAACTACAAGCCGCGAAAGGCCCATACAAGAAAACAGTTAAACAACTTTTTGCATGCTTTCTACTAAAGACGTTGAGCATTTTCGAAAAACGTAATAATAGTACCGCATCCCCTACAAATTGACGCGTCTTGTTGAGCGATTTTAAACATTTATTAACATCCCCCGACGCATTAATTCATGGAGTATTGTCCGAAGTGTGGTAAGAAGCTTGGAATTCAATCATCCTACTGCCCATTTTGCGGGGCACCTCTCACAGAGCATCTTCAAGCACAGTATCATGCTGACAAGAGGGATAGGAGAAAGGCGATAGCCGCGATCCTAGGGATCTCAGGCCTACTCGGGCTGGGGCTCATCGCATTCAGATACTACGGGGATGAGATATACGAGTTGCTGAACAAGATTACTGGAGCCGGAGGGACAACCACAGTTACCAAGACCATAAAGCCCACCGAGGCATCAGAGACAAGCTCACCCTCTACGACAACCTATTCAGCCGAGATAACCTCATCAAGCGCCTCCACCTCATTAACATCCCCGCCGACAACGAGCACGACAGCAACTTCACCCTCCACATCAGAGAGTATTGAAACAACATCAACCGAGACAATATCTACAACTAGGACTACTCGCACGACGGCTGTCCCAAGAATACCTGACAGAGACTGGGATCGCATAATATTCCCCTATATTGTGGTTGGTGGGCAGACGGCATATGAGGAGTTTAAGGTTACGGTAGAAAATCGTGGAACCGCGCCATCATTCTACACAGTGATGGAGCTTTACAGTAGTTCCGGGGCGATGGACCTAGACCGCCCGCTGAACAGCTTCAGCCTAGTATGGCGCAGGGCTATAACCCTGAATGCAGGCCAGCGCATCGAGATCGATTTCTCAGAGCTACCCCTAAGCCATGAGGCCCTAGTATGGGTATGCTATGACCCAATCTTGGATCCGAAAAGCTTCAGAATGGATAGCGGTGTCCAGCTCAGGAGCATCTATAGGAGAAGCTACGATAGGGATAGGCATGTGATGGCGCTTGGTAGATCAGGAATGGTGGAGGATTAGAATATGCCGAAGACCGCTATTCACGTGATAGTTCTGGATGAGGTAATCAGAAGACTCAAGATGAGTGAAAATGAGGTCGAGAAAAAGCTCGGTATGCTCATGAGCCAGCATCGATCCGCAGCAGTTCTAGGGGCTATTGGGCCCGATCTATTCTGCTGGGCGCCGGACTTCGAGGCCGCGAGAAAGGTCTACAACTTTTATAAGAACTGGAAGATGGTTGTGGATCTCTATAATGAGATCATAGGAAAGGTTGTGAGGGCTATAGAGGCTCTGGGGGAGCCTGTGGAGGATGCTGTTGAGAGCCTAGCACCCTCGACGATAAGCCTCGTGAAGATGCTAATCGAGGAGGTTAATGAGGCCGTTAGACTCCTCAAGTCAGTAATCGCCACGACACTCTTTAGCGGAGTGATCGAGGGATATAATGCTTTGAGCGATATCTCTGGATCGCCGAGACTTTTCCACGCGCTCTTCGACGAGCTCATGCCGCCGATGCAGAAGGGTAAAAGGGAGTCAGAGTGGTATTGGCTTGACATGCTCCATTACAGGGATACCGGGAGGTTCGCCGCAAACCTCATCAACTCCGCGGAACAAGATCCCCAGATAGCTTACGCACTTGGATATCTAACGCATATCGCGACAGATATTGTCGGACACGGCTACATCAACCAGATCGTCGGCGGGCCATACAGGATGCATCCTCAAAGGCATATTACAGTTGAGAACTTCATAGACTCATGGAAATTCTATGAGGTGTATAATGCTAGCATAAACGAGAAGCTCCACAGCATCTTGGAGCTACCATCCACCCTACCACCCGAAATCATTAACCTGATACATGATTCATTTAAGAAGACTTATGAGGAGAGGCCGCATCTAAATAGGATCAACAAGTCGTATAATGGCTTCCTGAGAAGGGAGGATATAGCCGCGACATATGATGCCTTTAGGTTAACCATTGAGGCATTGAAGAGCATTAGTATAAGGCCCCCGGAGGAGCCTTTCAGCGGGGTGATGGATGTCCTATCAGAGGCTTTAAGCGGGATACATGCGCCCCCATCCCCTCCGAAGCCCAAGAGGATTTGCGATATAGAGGATATACTCGCCATAGGCTTGACCGAGCGCTCGAGGGAGTGTTATGAGGAGTTTGCCAAGAGCATCGAGGAATGGCTTGAGTATCTTGGAGAGTTGCTTGAATGGACCCTCGAAACCATACTCGCAATAATAGACTTCATCGCCACCGCACTTCTATCATTGGCGATCAACACATTAATGGCAATACTATACGCCATCCAGCTATCACTATACATACTCCTAAGAAACTTCAGACAGGTATACGTCCTGGCAGGCCTACTCTACCCAGAGCCGGATGAGCTAGAATCAGCCCATGCAAGAAACCTGATAACAAATTATCAATGCGAAAGCATAGTTGGGCCAAGGGGATATCCACGACTCCACTCCTGCGATCTGAATAACCTCCAATGCCCCAGCACGGAGATCGAGCAACCCGGAACAATTCCAGCGCTATATCATAGAGGCGCGGAGACAACGCCCAACTCATTCATAATCAATGAGGAATTCAGCCAGCAAACAATAGACTTTATTATACAATATTCGACGGCTCCAACCCCGGAGAAGACTAGGGAGCTGGAGATGGCGGGCCATGCTCTAGGCAATGCCGTAAGCCTCTCACGCTGGCTAATCCTGAATGCCTTCCTAAACAACAACCTAGACATCGTCTACACGGACTGGAACCTAGACTCGGATAGGGGCTATGGATACAAATGCTGGTAGTGGGATCAGCAAACCGGCAAGGACGCCTATCTGCGAATAGTGTTCGTCTAAAAGTAAGCTAGCCAAACATTTATCCCCTTTCAAAAATTGTAGATAATATTTTTAATAGGAGGCAGGTTTGCTGGAGATCTTTAGGGCCGGTAGATCAGCTGGGAGATCGCCCGCCTTGCACGCGGGAGGTCGCGGGTTCGAATCCCGCCCGGTCCACTTAATTTTCAACTGTTGATTCGCTGGATACTGTTTCTCCGGTGATTGCCTTGATAAGAAAACCGTTATGAGGAAAGTGGCTCCATTCATCTGTTAATGTCATGCGGATAGGTAGTAATATTCTCCTTGTTCTTTCTGGATTTTATCGAGTTGTGAGCCCGGCTTGTTTGCTCTCGGCCTCCCGGTCTCTGGATCTCTTCTGAATGTTATGCCGACCTCTTTTAAAAACTGGTTGAATCCTGTTTTCAGGTCTGTTGGCGGGTTTGCGATGCCATGTATCCCCGGCTTTCCTGTGAAGACCATCAGCCTTGTTGAGGCGAAGTCTAGGACCATGAGATCGTGTTCTACGAGGAAGATGTAGGCTCTTCTATCCCTCGCGATTCTTCTCAGATATCTCGCTATGGAGTATCTCTCCTCGACGTCTAGGTAGGCGCTTGGCTCGTCTAGGAGATATATCTCCGCGTCTCTCGATAATGCCTCGGCCACTGAGACCTTCTGGAGTTCCCCGCCGCTCAGCTCGCTCATGTTCCTGTCGAGGAGCCTCTCCAGCTGAAGCGGCTCGATCACCTCGCTCCAGTAGATCTCCGTCTTGAACTTTGGGCCGGCGGCATCCCTCAGCGCCTTCTCCACGACTATGTCCCTAGGCTCGGGGTACTGGGGCTTATAGCTCACAGACTTATACTCCAGCCTATAGCCGTCGTCGCACTCCTCCACGCCCGCGAGGAGCTTGATGAACGTCGTCTTGCCTATGCCATTCGGCCCAAGTATGCCGATGACCTCGCCCGGGTATATTCGGCCGCTCCTAACCTCCAGCCTAAACCCTTCATACGTCTTCGTCATCTCGGGCCACTCAAGCGGCATGCCCCCCTCGATAATCTCCTGCTGCGATGGCGGCCTAACCTGAAAGGTTATCCTCTCCGACCTGAACCTAACATTATCTGTCGGAATATAGCCGTTCAGGAAGATGTTTATCCCCTCTCTGACGCCGAATGGCCCCGAGACTATGCCGAAGATGCCGGCTCTGCCATAGAGTATAAAGACCTTGTCCGAGAGATAGTCGAGGACGGCGAGATCGTGGTCGCAGACAAGTACCCTGATGTTGTCGCCGAGCATTGATCTTATCGCTGCGGCGGCTCTTAGCCTCTGCCTTATGTCTAAGAAGCTGGATGGCTCATCCACGATGAATGTGTTCGCGTCTCTGGCTAGGCATGCGGCGAGGGCGAGCCTCTGAAGCTCCCCACCACTAAGGGCTGAGACCTCCCGATCCAGCAGGTGCCCGAGCTCGAATAGCTCGATAACCTTCTCCAGCTTACCGGGGCTCGCAACACGCCTGAGAACATCTCCAACCTTCCCCTTGACAACCTTCGGTATCTTCTCGATATACTGTGGCTTGTAGCTTATCTTGATCTCGCCTCTAGCTATTCTGGCGAAATAGTCTTGGAGAAGTGTTCCCCTGAATTGCCTCGCAAGCTCTTCATAGCTCGGCTCGCTCGAGTCAAATCTTCCTAGGTTCGGCTTCAGGATGTTGGCGAGTATCTGGAGGGCCGTGCTCTTCCCGGTTCCATTCTTGCCGATCAGGCCGATGACCGCGCCGGGCTCCGGATGTGGAAGCCTATAGAGCCTGAAAGTATTCGGCCCATACTGGTGGACGAGATCGGACTCGAGCTCCCGGGGGAGGTTGACGATCGTGATTGCCTTGAAGGGACATTTAGCGGCGCACAAGCCACAGCCTATGCATAACGGCTCGACGATCATCGGGTAACCATCTTCACCCAGCTTGACGACCTCGACCCCGCTCCTCACCTTCGGGCAGAACCTGATACATTCTAATCCACACTTCTTCGAATCACACTTCTCTCTGTCGATTACCGCTACCCTAAGCTGCATATCCCGCGCTATGCTCCCCTACTAAGCCTCCTTATAGTCTCCATTATCACGTTCTCCGCCTCGCCCACTATCTGGCTCAGCCTCTTCTCAGTCCTCGCCTCCGCCGTCATCTTTACTTGGGGCATGGTGTTGGACTGCCTCACAAGGATCCAGCCATCATCGAAATAGGCCTTTACACCATCTATAGTGCTCACCTTGAGGCCCCTCTCCCGATAATATCTCGCGATTTCCTCCACAACCCTAGCCTTCAACTCATCCGGGCACTCGAATGTCCTTATCGGTATAGATGGATACTTGGGTATCTCATCAACGAGCTTGGAGAGCTTCTTACCCGTCCTCGCAATTATCTCCGCCATCTTGAGGGTCGCGTAAACCGCGTCATCAAAGCCCCAAATCTCCGGGAAGTAAAAGTGGTTGCTCTTCTCACCGCCGATGACCGCGTTCAGCTCTCTGACAGCGTTCAGGAGAAAAGCTCTTCCAACCCTCATCTCGACGGGCTCGCACCCTTTCTCGAGAATAATCTCCCTGAGAGCGCTGCTGCTCGACACGTCATAGACAACCTTACCCCGCCTATCCAAATGCTTGACATAGATTGCGAGCGTGATGTCTCCTGGAATTATTCTGCCTAGATCATCCACAAAGACAACCCTATCTCCATCACCATCAAATCCAGCACCAAAGTCCGCTCCCGATTCAACAACGAGCCGCCGTAGATCCTTTAAGGTCTCCTCGGTGGGTTCGGGGAGGTGGCCCGGGAAATGGCCATCAGGCACATCATTTATGCTCACGACCTCTATTCCAAGCCTCTCCACTATCTTGGGGAACGGTATTGCAGCCGCCCCATTAGAATAGTCCACCGCGATCTTCATGCAAGTATCTATCCTGAACTTTGAGGCCATAAACTCGATATAGGGTGTGAGTATGTCGACCCTCTCAATCTTTCCCGGCCTCTCACCCTCCCTAAATCTCCTATTGATGATCATGTCCTTCAGCTCCTCCATCCCGGCTCCGGCCGAGAGCGTCGCTCCCCCCGGCTTCACGATCTTAAATCCATTCCACTCGGGCGGATTATGGCTCGCGGTAACCTGGACACCTCCATCAACTTTGAAATAAACCGTCGAGAAGTATAGCATGGGCGTCGAGACCATCCCAACATCCAGCACATCGCATCCAGCTCTGGTTAAGCCCCTCGCCAAGCCCCTCATGAGTACCTCCCCACCTATCCTAACATCCCTGCCAACAACAACCCTACCACGATTACCGAGAAATGTTCCATAGGCTAGGCCAATGAGCTCAGCGACCTCCTCATCCAGATCCTGACCATAAACCCCCCTAATGTCATAAGCCCTAAAGATATGCGGCTTCACGGAAACCATAATTATCCATTATTAGAATTGCTCAGCCTCAACTTTAACCCTTTTTCAAGGCCGAGTATGGCCAAAACGCGCCAAAATATGCCTTGAACATGATAGGGTGCGCGGGGCTATTCATCACCCCTAATATATCTTTCTCAAGCCCAGAGGCGGGAAAAACCCCAGAGTAAAGCTAAATTTATGGGCTTGAAAAACACGAATAATTGAGAAAACATGCCCCGTGAAAGAATTGTAGTGGAGTCAAAGGTGCGGGAGCTTCTGCCGGAAGGAATACGCCTCGCATCCGATGCTCTTGACGGGCTCGACCAAGCCGTCAGAGAACTGATAAACAAGGCCGTGCAAAGATGCAAAGCAAATGGAAGAAAGACAATAATTAAAGAGGACTTCTAATATTCTCCAACACACTATTTTCTATCCCCCAAAGATTTTTAACAATGAAAAAATGGAACGGCGTGAAAATTGAGCTGTTATCCTTGTTACCAGTACTTGATTCCCCTATTCTTTATGTAGTCGTAGACCTTTTTCGCGGTCATCTCCATCCCGAAGGCCTTCAGGTGTAGAAGGGTCTCTGCGTACGCCTTGCTCCTTATCGCGTTCTTAGTCTCGTCTGATATCTTGTCGAATTCGTTGAAGAACTGTTTTAGCGCGAACTTAGAGTTCTCGACGAATATCTCGGCCTCAGGCACTCCTTCCTTTCTATAGCTGTCAATAACCCACTTGTAGATCCTCTGGTATAGCTCAGGCTCATAGATTCTCAAGATATCATAGACCATGAGCATATAGATTGTCGCGACATTGCCCTTACCTATCATCCCCTTCGGGAATTTTTCCGCGATGAGGTGGAGCGGTGTCCCGCTCACGCCATGCTGAGCAACTCTAGTCGGATACCCGTTATCCCATAGTGCTCGAACAATCTCAACTGTGCGCTGGATGTTTATCCCGAGCTGTGGTATTATGTTACCCTCCGCGTCCACCGAGACACCATGCTTTGAGCCATTGTTTATCGCGAGCCAGTGGAGATCGACTCCATTCTGCTTCATGCTCTTCACGTAGTGTAAGGCCTCCTCGACAGTCGTTAGCTCCGTCTTGCCTATCTCGCCGACCTCGCCCTCCCTGCCATAGTTCCTGTGTCCTATCAGCTCATCCAAGTACCTGAACATCTCCGTGCCAACCTCGATTATCCGCTTAAGCTGCTCAGGCACGGTATCCTTGGTCAGATCGAAGAGGTATGAGGCGTCTATGGCGAAGCTTGTGAACCCTGCCTCAACCCTGGCGGCAAGCTCTCGCTTAACGTTCTCGATCTCCTCGTCCGTGCCCTTCCTGATCACCACGTGATCTGCGTGGAGGACATAGCCATACCAGCCGACATTCTCCGCAGCCTTTCTCACGCGCTCGGCAAATGTTTTGGGTGTCAGGCCGGTATAACCTCCCTTCAAGTTCATCTCAGATAGGGCTAGCTCAAGGATCACCACGTTCTCAGTATCCTTGGCCGCCTTCAGAACCCCCTCAATCACCTCGAGGGTAACCCTTGGATTGACCGCGAGGACTATCTCCCTCGGCGGCGTTAAGGCCTCAAAGAGTACATTCCCCGGTATCGGGGGCTTGGGATCTTCGAAAAACGCCACATGCGCTGGTTTCATCCAGTCAACCACCTCAATCGTAAGTTGGCGCTCCTATAATTTAACACTTTGCATATAGGAAAAGGCTAAATACCATGCTCCAGCCAAGGGCAGCCATTTTAACATCAAGAAAGAATCCTCACAGCCCCTTTTTAGCCCTCCTCTTTAGACTTAGAGGGCCGCATCGAAGAGTTAAGTCCTCATGATTTTTATGGTGGATGGCCGTTTTGATCCCGAAATGGCTCGAGGTGTGGTCGTGATTGGTTTAGGCGAGGTTGGTAAGCCCATCTACGAGATCTTGAGGGAGAGTTTTGCAGGGGTATATGGTTATGATCTCGATCCATCTGCCCGGGTTGATGAGCTGGAGAACATCCCCACCGGCGTTGATGTGATCCATATAGCCTATCCATTTAGGGGGCTTAATGACTTCGTGGACTCCGTGGCTGGTTATGCGCGCAGGCTCGGGGCTGAGGCCGTTATCGTACATTCGACAGTGGTGCCGGGCACTACCCGGATCATCCAGTCGAGGATCGAGGCCCATGTAGCCTATTCGCCGGTAAGGGGCAAACACCCATATCTCAAGGATCATCTGATGTTTTGGCCCAAGTGGGTTTCAGCGGTTAACAGAGAGGCCTTGGAGCATGCTAGGATCCATCTCGAGCAGGCAGGCTTCAGGGTGAGGGTTGCCCCCGATCCCGAGTCTCTTGAGCTGGCGAAGCTCTGGGAGACGGTCTATAGGGCCGCGATGATAGCATGCTGGCAGGAGGCCCATAGGATTGCGAGGATGTTCAGGGCGGATATCGGCGTCATCGCCGAATTCATCTCCGAAGTTCATGAGGTGCTTCGCGATAGGCCGGTCTACTACCCGGACTTCATAGGGGGGCACTGCCTAATACCCAACACCCGGATACTCCATGAGATAACGGGCTCAGATCTCCTAGAATTCATCCTCCAATCAAATGAGAAGCGCGCCGAGGAGATGCGTGATGAGAGCATCGTGAAGGAGGTGGAGAAAGTTAAGAGAATCTGGCTAAACCATGTCCCCAAGGAGTATTACCACATATAGCTGAAATGATGTTGAATATGCTCAGGGTGGTGCGCCAGCATGCTCATGCCTTTTTCATGTCCTTTATGTTTGCTAAGCAGTGTGGTGCGAATGTCTCAACATGTATTCCCTTTTCGACCATGGCTGCTGCAGGCGTGATTCCTCCAGCCATGGAGATCCCGAACCTATCTAGCGACACGGGGATCCCTAGAACAGGCTCATTTGGCCTCCCGATCTTTAGGATCCCGCTCCATCCCCTCCTCACCAGCTTGTCGATTATCTCGAGGGTTTTTTCCTCAGCCTCGGCAGGTATCTCCCTCATATTGGCTGGAACCATCCCTGAGCCAGTCTTTAGAACATTCAGTATAGATGTAGCCCGCTTATAAATAAATATCTCGAGGGGATGTATTGTTGTGTGCTCGTAGTCTAGGACGTCCACGAAGCGTATGGGCTTTCTCCTCAGGAATTGGACGAGGCCCCCGTATTTCAGGAATATGGGTATGCCATTTTTAATCAAGACGCCATCTATGGTTAGGTTGCAGACTGTGAGTAGTGCAATCTTGCCCTCGGGCGCACTGACGCCCCTATACTCCTCATTCTCCTCGATTATCATGTAGTAGGGCGCGGGTAGGAGTCCACTTTCATAGAGTGAGCGAATTAGATCTATGGCCTCCTCGGCATGACTCTTATCTATGACCGTTATATTCGCCACAACGTCTCCGGAATTGTTATCGGGGGAGTAGGTCGTCTTATAGGCTAGTGACATGTATTTCGTCAGTATTGAGCCCATCCTCTCATAGGCTAGAGCTCTGGTTAGCTCTTCCAAACCCCTCTCCGTGATTCTTCTACCAATCCTCTCATGGCCCTCGACAAAACCCCTCTCCTCAAGGATCTTGAGATGATATCTAACGGTTCTTTCGCTGAGCAGGAAGCCCCGCTTAGCAAGCTCCCTCTGTATTATTGATGAGCCGATTGGCTCGACATGCTCGCTCAGGATTCTCAGAATCTCTATCTGCTTCCTATCAAGTTCTCCAGCCGACAAGGGGCCGCTCCACCCTCTCCGAGAGATTGATAGCTGGAAGCAACGCGAGATAAGGGTTTCATGGCCTTATCACCGTTTTACAGAGCATATAGTAGCCGTGTTAGGGTCGGGTTATACGGTAATGTATTGCCTAAATTCTTATAAGTGACGAATTTCGAAATGTGAGCCGGATTTAGAGGTGGAGTTTATGAGCGGATTAGACCCATTCGAGATGGCTGTCAAGCAGCTTGAGAGGGCTGCCCGCTACATGGAGATAAGCGAGGAGGCGCTCGAGTTCCTTAAGAGGCCAATGAGGATCTTGGAGGTCTCCATCCCCGTCGAGATGGATGATGGATCTGTGAAGGTCTTCACCGGCTTTAGGGTTCAGCATAACTGGGCTCTAGGGCCTACCAAGGGCGGTATAAGGTGGCATCCCGAGGAGACCCTCAGCACAGTCAAGGCCCTCGCGATGTGGATGACATGGAAATGCGCAACGCTCGGGCTGCCATATGGCGGGGGCAAGGGAGGAGTGGTGGTAGACCCGAAGAGGCTCAGCGACCGGGAGAAGGAGAGGCTGGCGAGAGGTTACATAAGGGCAATCTACGACGTGATAAGCCCTTACACCGACATCCCAGCGCCAGATGTTTACACTAACCCGCAGATCATGGCATGGATGATGGACGAGTATGAGGTGATCTCTAGGAGAAGAGATCCATCATTCGGGATAATTACCGGGAAGCCTACTATCGTCGGCGGGTCCTTGGGGAGAGAGACCGCGACAGCTCAGGGCGCCATATTCACGGTGAGGGAAGCCGCGAAAGTCCTGAAGATGAGCCTTGAGGACAAGAGGGTCGCCGTTCAGGGTTATGGAAATGCGGGATACTATATGGCAAAGCTCGCTAGGGAACAGCTAAAGATGAAGGTTATAGCCGTCTCCGACTCTAAAGGTGGGATCTATAACCCGGATGGCCTCGACCCTGATAAAGTTCTCAAGTGGAAGCAGGAGCATGGCTCGGTCGTGGACTTCCCAGGCGCCACGAACATAACAAATGACGAGCTTCTGACACTCGATGTCGAGGTCCTAGCACCATCTGCGATAGAGGGAGTGATTCATAAGGGCAACGCGGACAAGATCAGGGCCAAGATACTGGCCGAGGTCGCGAACGGCCCGGTAACGCCGGAGGCCGATGAGATACTCTTCGAGAAGGGCGTTCTCCAGATACCGGACTTCCTCTGCAACGCCGGTGGAGTGACCGTGAGCTACTTCGAGTGGGTCCAGAACATAACAGGCTACTACTGGAGCGAGGAGGAGGTGAGGGAGAGGCTGGACAAGAAAATGACCGAGGCATTCTGGGGAGTATACAACATCCACAAGGAGAAGAGGATACACATGAGGGACGCAGCATACGTGAGGGCCGTCACAAGAGTGTATGAAGCGATGAAGGCACGTGGATGGGTGAAAAAATAGAAATCCCCAACCCTATCTCCCAAAATCATCCATCTTTAATTAGGAGAGTTTCTTCAGACGAGCATCATTCGCATAGGCCTAAGTTCCCGCTTAAATGGATCTAGAATAAGCCCGAGAATCTCTAGCGTTACTACACCTAGAACAGGCTGATCACCCTCCTCCCCCAATACTACTGGAGTATGCCCCTCGCCCTGCGGCAAAATAATATAACACTCCGAGACCCTCCTCCTTATCCTCGTCCCATCCGCAAGTATAAATTCATGCTCTCGAATGGGTTTAAGCCCTATCTTCCTCCAGACATTACTGGGAAGAACAGTATATGTGGCTCCGCTATCAATGAGGAAAGAGAGTTTTTCCTCTCCCGCTGGTCCTCTAACGATCCCCTCAACGTGTACTAGGCCCAAAGTTTCTCGAAGACTCTTTTTGGAGTTAGGGGTATTAAAGCGTTACTTGAGTGGGACGTACATGCTTGATCTTGTCGCTCCCACTCCGGCTTTTCCATGCTTTACCTGCTTGCATGTTATCGCGAATTCTCCTAGCCTATGCCCTATCATCTCGGGCTTTATCTCAACCGGGACGAATTCCTTCCCGTTGTAAACGTGTATTGTTAGGCCGACCATCTCAGGCAGGATCACCATATCCCTCGCATGCGTCTTGATGGGCTTCTTCGGCTTCTCACCCCTCTTCAGCATCTCATTCGCCTCTCTCACCTTCTCGAGAAGCCTTAGCTGGACGTGGTTTAGGCCACGCATAAGGCTCCTCCTCATCCTGCTCGGCAGTAGCTTTATGAACTGATCCATGCTCATCTGCCTAAGCTCATCCAGCGTGTATCCCCTGTAGGTGAATTCTCGCCTCGATATAAGGCCTCACCCCCCTCTTTATCAGCCAACATGTTAATAAAGATAATGGGGGTCTGCTGAGACACCCATGTCCATCAACCTATCTCTCAGAACGTCTTTCTACATGCTTCGCGTATCACTTGAGCAATCCGGCCATTCACTATGACTGCGTAGCCCCCAGTCCTCCCCTCAAGCTTCCTACGGCCTAACCTGAAGCTTCTTTCACCCTAGTTCTTCTCGAGATTTGTGGGAGCATTTTCTCAATTGCCTTCACCACCAGCATCGCTAGTATGGTCGAGAAGAGTGTTTGGCCGAAGATATCCCTTGCATAGGATATTATGGCGACTGGGAGTCCCTTTATAAAGACGTTTACGATGAAGTATGTTGTCGCCATGTAGATGCCGCTCGCGAGGAGTATCGCCGCTTGCAGGGGCATGCTTCTACCCTTCCCGAGGCCTGCCATCATCCCCTCTCCCCCATGAGCTATTATCGTGATGAACCATCTCGGGTATCCTATCATCAGGTCCGCTATCAGTGGGCCTATCGCGCCGACGAGGCCTCCAACCCTAGACCCATAAAGGAGAGCTGCCACGAATATTGCTGTATCACCTATGTTCGTGTATCCGCCTGTGGGCGATGGGAAGAATGATCCGGTGAATGCCGTCAGCACGGCTGCCATCGCGGATAATGATGTCGCGGCCGCGAGCTCAACGCTGGTAAACCTCAGAATCGGCTCTGCGCGGCCGAACCTTAAGATGATAGCCGCCTCGACTGCCAGCATGATGATCGCCGGGACTAGGAGCACATCGCTGAGCATGGAGGACGGATAATCGAAGGCGCGCGGGAGGATCAGCAATACGATTGTCGAGACGAGTGCCAGGATGGTGATGTATCCACACCATTTAACACGCCTTTTGAGGAAGATGATGCCGGAAGGGATCACGGCTAGGATCGAGGTCGCTGAGAAGGCTAGGTAGAGCGGCACCCTGATCCTCTCCACATCAGGCAGGGAGATCACGGACAATATGTCGGAGACGCCGAGATGCTTCAGGATTATGGAAAGCTGGATCCCTATGCTCGCCGCGATGAGAGGTGTGGACAAGGCCACTAGGATTATTATCGTCCATGAGATCCTCATACCCTGGTACCTCAAGGATGCTCTGCCGATATTTATCTGAGAAGCATATAAGGCTCGTAGCCAAGAATATTTGAGCGCGCCTGTGGTGGTATGGGTATTCACGTGCTTAGGATTTTTACAAGCCTGCTTGCAAGAATTACTGCTATGGCCGGGTAAATGCATAAGCTCGCGAATGCCGTGGAGAGTGGTATCGCGTTGAGTAGCAGGGCTATGATGATGGGGCCGAAGAGGTTTCCAACATCCCACGATGTCAGGTATATCGAGTTACCTAGTATCCTGAGGTTCGGCCTTACGACATGGGCTGTTATCGCCGCGGTTAATGGAAATGTGAGACCATGCGCCATCGCGACGAGGTAGAGCCCGATTATGAAGAACGACGTACTGGGTGCCAGGCCGGCGATCAGCGCACCTATGGCGCAAGAAGCCATAGAAACCTCGAGAAACCTGACAATATTGATCCGGCCCACGTATCTCGATAATATTGTCCGGGTTATGTATGTGATTAGGTAGTAGCCGGTGAATATTGCTAGGATGAGGTGATCCGGGATCCCAAGCTCTATGCTTGCCTTCAACGGCCCATATGCGAAAACCCCTCCAATAGTTATCGAGTAGAGGAGGTATAAGAGTGTTGGAAGGAGGAGCGGCTCCCTGAGAACATCCTTGATCATGGATGAGGTTATCTTTGAGTAGTATGATTCCTCCCAGAGCGGCGGCCTAGTCTTTGCAAATGCCGCGCCGAGGAGGACTGCGATCAAGCTGATTAACGAGGCGGAGGCCATAAGCAGCCTCAGGTCCATTAGATAGCTAAGGGCCACGCCGATTGCCGGCCCGGTCCAAAGGCCGAGAGCAACATAGGCCGTGTAATTCGCGACCGACTTCCGAGCCTCCTCCGGCGCCATTATCAGGCTTGCGAGCGAGAGAGTTAAGGTGTAGTTCAGGGCGAATGTGACTCCCTGGAGCACTCTGAAGATCCCCAGCATCCATGGTGTCGTGCTGATCGCGTAGCCGAGCAGGGCCACGGTGTTCAGCGTTATCCCGAGGACGAGTATCCTCAGCGCATTCCTCCTGACCGCGAGCATCGACGCGGGTATCCTGCTGAGCGCAGAGGCCACCGCCGTCAAGGATACCAGTATTCCCACCTCACTCTCTGACGCCCCCAGAACCGAGTATATGTAGACGGGCAAGATCGGGCCGATAATCTCGTATGAGAGGGTAAGTGTGAACGTTGTGTAATTGAGGAGCCTTTGATACCGTCTCATAATAGGTCGGGAATGATATCCTCAATATCCCCGATAATAAATCTTGAAGAATGGAGAATTGGGCGCTACTTCTTCTTCCTGCCGGTTCTCCTTGCTGCGATGTAGCCAACCTTCCTCCCAGGCGGCGCATTCCTCGACACAGTCTCTGGCCTTCCAAGCTTCTTCCGAGTCCCACCGAATGGATGGTATGCGGCGGCCATCGCAACACCACGGACCCTCGGATATGTTGCAACTCTATGTTTCGCCACCATCCAGTGATGCTTCTTACCAGCCTTTAGGAAGGGCTTATCCCGTATCCCCCCGCCCGCGACAACACCTATCATCGCGAGACATTTAGAGCTTAGCTCTATAACCTTCTTCGACGGCAGCGAGACTATCGTCCTATCACCAAGCTGTGATGTAACGGTCGCGTATGTCCCGGGCGCTCGGACGAGCTTGCCGCCATCACCCGGCTTATGCTCTATCATCGAGACCTCTGTTCCCTCGGGGATTTTGGCTAGCGGGAGGATGTTGCCCGGAGCTATCGTCGCCTGTTCGCCCATCTCGATAACCTGGCCCACATACATCCCCTCAACAGCCACGACCGGGAAAGTCTCACCATTCTCCAAGGCGATTAGGGCTACTGGAGCGCCCCTACCGGGATCATGATCCAGCTCGACCACCCTGCCTAGCAGGAGCCTAGACTGCGAGATTAGCTGAGAGGGGTAGCCGACGGCATACTTCCGCCTAAGCGATGCCCTGAAAGTCGGCGAGCCCCTACCCAGCCTCTGAGCCCTAATCCGCTTACCCATCCCACACCCACCGGGATCTTATCCAGTCCACCAGCCCAGACCTCAATCTATTAAGTATTTTCGCATAAGGTAAGTTTTCCGCTATTAAACCTCCTTCGGCAAGTTTTCAGCATTAAGATCAAAGTTCTAGTTTACTCAGCATTTTCATCTCGAGTATATTCCTGTTAAGGTGGCTTCTGCAAGGATATGGTCTTTCATGAGCTTTAAGAGTTCGTCTTTTGAGGCCGCTGGACCTAGTTCGAGCATCGTGTCCAGCGCATATATCCTGAAGACGTATCTATGTGGTTTTCCCGGCGGTGGGCATGGGCCTCCATAGCCCGGTCTTCCGAAATCGTTTAAGCCCTGCACTATTCCTCCGGGAAGCTCTTCAGCAGGCTCCATTCCCTCATCGAGCCGATTCACATCCGCGGGTATATTATAGATTATCCAGTGTGTGAATATTCCTCCGGGGGCATCCGGGTCCTCGACTATTATGGCGAGGCTCTTGGTTTCGGGTGGCTGACCTCTCCAGCGAAGGGGTGGAGAGATGTCAAGGCCGTCACACGTATATTTTTCCGGAATTATTCCATTATCCTTGAAGGCAGGGCTCTCTAAGATAAAGCCTGTGATCAAAGTGGTGGCGGATCTCTCCGGGGCACTCGGGTAGATGATATAGGCGGCAATTACTCCGGCTAGCGCGATGATGAGCACGATCATTAACGCTATCCAGCGCCTCGCCATCCATAGATCATTATGCTCGAGGCTGTTATAATTTTTGCCCGCCGGGTTTAGAGGATTCCAAGCTCGACTGCGAGGTCCGCTGCCTTGTATTCTGGCTTTAGCTTGACGTATGCCTTCTTCTCGCCTCTTGGCGTTATCATCGTATTCACCTTCTCCACCTTCACACCATAGAGCTCCTCAACCGCCCTCTTTACATCGGCCTTGGTCGCTCTCAAGTCGACTATGAAGGTGAGCTTATTCTCCTTCTCGATTAGCGAGACCGCGTCCTGCGTGATCACAATCCTCTTGATTACTTCGGAGGCCCTCATGCTAAACCACCCAGTATCTTTTCATCCAGCTTTTCTAGGGCGGATCTTGTCCAGATCGTAAGCCTGCCTGGCTTGGCGCCGGGCGCGAGGTGGAGGACGCTTAGATCCTTCAGCTTCACGACCTTGACACCGGGGATGTTCTCTGCGGCCTCCTCGATCCCGCGATCCTCGAGTATAACTATCAGCGGCCCAACCCTCCGCTTATATCTCCGGCCCCTCCGCTTGCCCTTGCCAGCCCTAACCTTCTTCTCACTACATCTCTCGAGCTCCTCGCCAAGCCCTATCTTCTCCAAGAATTCTCGAACCTCCCTAGTCTTGGCGATAGACTGGAGCGCGTCATCAACGACTATTGGGAGTGGAAGGTCTTCCGGGATCCTATGCCCTCTATCCTTAACCGCCTCCCTATCTGCCGTGAATGCTATCGCCACGGCGAGCGCCGCCCTCTTCTCCTTCTCATTGAGATCCTTGTGGATCTTCTTTTCCGGCACCGGTGGGTGTCCCGGTCTACCGCCTACGGCCGAGTTAATCATCCCGCCAGCCATCGCCTTGCCAGTGCCATGAGCTCTTATCCGGGATACTCTGGCTACGCCATAGCCCGCTCCAAGCGACTCAACAGAGTACTTGTGTCCCGAGCCCTTGAACGTGCCCTTAGGCTGTAGGACATGGGTCTGGAGATGTATGAAGGCCCTCCAGACTAGGTCCTCCCTAAGCGGGGCCAAGAAGGTCTTGGGAAGCGTGATCTCGCCTACCTTGTTACCAGCTAGATCTAGGACGGGCACTCTCCTCTCGCCCGCCCTAGAAGCATTCATCAGCAGCTCAACCAGTAGGCTCATTCTAGGCTTCTAGCTCATAAGAGCCCATATTTAAGGCATGACTCTCACATATCAATATATCATCAAAAAATCACATGCATTAGAAGCTGTCCAACTCTGGTAAGGGAAATCCTAAATTGGGGACTAGGGAAAAAGGGTCTCACTATCATCCTTTTTCTTTCTTCCTTCATCTCTTCTCCCATTGGGGGTCTCTGGAATCATATGTCTCCATCTTGCCCTTAGCCATGTATATTCTTCTCCTCTCCTTTAGAGTAGAGTCTATCCCGCCAGCCTTTCTGAGAGAAATTCTCCTACACGCTTCTATCCTCTCCACCCCCAATACCCTTATCCATACCGTAATTGATCTCGTATCGCTCCTCATCCTAGCTCATGCCGCCGAAGACCTTATCCTCCTCGATAAACTTCTTCTTGAACCTCTTCCATTAACCTTGATTCTGAATGCTGAAGCTAGCATCCCTATGATGAACTAGAAGTCCCTATTTTTGGAATGATCCTCAACGAATGAAGGATGGCCCATGTCGGGGATGTGGTTGTCTGGGGTTCTAGCTAGGTGTCTGTCCTCGAGAATCTTGACGGGATAGATGATTTCGCCAAGACATTTGGAAGATGTGTTGGGAAATCAGCGATAAGGGCGTTATACAGTGAGCCCAAGGATCTGATGAGGTGATTGATAAATTCTTCCTGCAACACGTTATCTTGACGCTTGGGTAGAGGCGTGCCCTCCGACTATTATACTAAACTAAGAAGAATGCAAACGCAATGATAAGCTATGCTCTAGCGATCATTAAGTGGTTTGAAGATTCCTGGAGCTCGCTCCAGGAAGGGAGCAACGTATAGCTAGGGTTTAGTCTGGTATCCCCGCATATATTAGCTGTGGCGGCTCGATTGGTGGCGGAGGCCTTGCCGGTATCCGGAGGACTATCGGCCTCTTCGGTGTCCCCGGGACAGTTCCTTCGAGAAGTATACATGTTGTTCTTATGATTCCAAAGTGCGGGAACCCGCCCTTCGGAGTAAGCTTTGAGCCATCCTCCTCGATCGCGAGTATCCTCTTGTTGTATTCTGTTCTTCTGTGGTAGCCGAGCTGGCCCGGCCTCGGCACCGTGTATGGGACGTATTCGGGTGTTCTGCCGCCGATTGCTCCGACGACGCGCCTGCCCTTCCTCTTCTTCCTCGGCAGTATCTTGACGCCCCATCGCTTCACCACGCCCTCAAAGCCCTTGCCCTTCGTCACAGCGATGACGTCGATGAAGCCCCCAGGCTTGAAGACCTCGCTTATCCTGATCTCCTGCCCAAGTTTTGAAACAGCATAGTCGATCGCCTTCTCTATGGCCCCGCCGACCTTTATCTCGATTATATCCGGCTTCTTCTTCGAGAGGCCGGCCTGCTTCGGAAAAGTCATACTAATTATCCTAACCTCTGTAATATCGTCTCGCAGAGCCTCCAGCCTCTTCAAATTCTCCTCATTCGGCCTCCAGTTCGGGATCTTCCTCCTAATCAGGTCCATGGGAACCTTGCTGCTCCAGACCTTCAAGAGCTCTTTGAGAGATTTGTTCTCCTCGGTGTATGCAACTATGCCGGCCGCGAGCATCGGCGGAGTGACTATCACAGTGGCGACCTCCGCGACCTCCTGGCCTTGGGTCGGGGAGTTCGGCGTAGTATCTATGTAGTATGCTGTGAGGTGACCCGCCTTATAGCCCAAGAAGCCCAAGGGCTTCGGCTCGCCCTCATATGGAGGCCAATACCTTACCCTAGGGACGAGGCGACTGGCCCTGCCTCTAGGCAGGAATGCGAGCGAGCCTGATCTCGGCTTCGAGTCCTTGACCATCCGCTATCTCCCGCATAGCCCTAGGGCTCGACGATATAAGCCTAATCCTTGGAAGTTTGTGGGAATCCCCTTAAATACGAGGCTGGCAAGTCTTAGTCCGCTATGGCTGCTCGGGAGCTTCCCGTGACCCGTGAGATAATTGAGCTCATTAGGAGGCCGAGTGTGGTTGGCCTGGCAACTCACCGGCATCTGCCGCATGAGAGGGCGATATACCTGAGGCATGGTAGATGTGGCTTCGCGATCGATGTGCTGGTGGAGGAGAATGGTGTTAGGAAGCTCTACTCCGTCCTCGTGGAGGCGGAGGCGAACATCGGCGATAGGAAGGAGTTTAAGTCATTCATGGAGCTCGGCGGCATAATCCGCTACCAGCTCTCCGAGAGGATCGGCGACAGGTTCAAGATAACAAGGAAGGAGCTCAGCTACAGGGATGGAGAGGAGCTCTTCCACCAAGTCGATCTCGTTAGAGCCGTATTCTATGAGAAGTATCGGGAGCTTAAGGCCAAGGCCGGGGTTGGGCCGGCAAAGATAGAGGAGGAGATCTTCCACCAGGTTGGAATCAAGCCCGAGGAAATGCTTCTGGGAGTATAGCCGATGATAGGACTCGCGGTTGCGGAGAGAGCCGAGGATGCTAGGAAGATTGCTGAGAGGCTTGTGAAGTCTCAGGAGTATAGGCTCGTCAAGCCATTCAAGCTTATCGAGATTGAGACAGAGATAGGCTACGTCTCCGTCGCTGCTAGGGAGGATGAGCTCGTCGAGAGGGGCGGTGCACTGGCGGCATGCATGCATTATCCGCGTGCTGGCATAAAGCTCCTCGAGAATCTCCTAGAATCCGAGGATCTCGTGAAGGCTTTGATGAATCTTGACCTCTTCTTCTCCGGCGCCATAGTTGATTACGATGGGATTGTCTTGTTCAGGGATCATGTCGGCCACATGCCCCTAGCATATGCTAGACATGGTAGGTCGTTCATGGCGGCCTTGAGCAGGTCGGCGATCGGGTCGGCCGCGAGATCTCTTGAGCCGGGCCACATGCTAATCCTAGACCACTCGGGTTCAAGGCTTGTAAGGTGGTATCATCCCGGAAGATGGATGATGGGCGATCCTGGAAGGGAGCTTGCCAAGAGGCTGATGCATGTCGCCGAGAAGTATCTCCCGGACACTGTCTTCCTCGGGTTCTCCGGCGGGCTTGATAGCTCGATCCTCGCGCATCTAGCGGCTCGAGCTGGCAGGAATGTTAGGGGGATCGCCGTGGCCATGAGGGGGAGCCTTGATCATGCTTGGGCCCAAGAGATGGCGGAGATCCTAGAGATCGGGCTAGAGATCCTAGAGCCATGCGATGAGGAGCTCATGGAGGCTGTGAAGATCTTGTCGAGCCAGCTCCCGGGAGCGGGGCTAATGAATCTCTCGATAGCATCTCTCATGTTTCTCGCCGCGAGGAGGGCTGGAGACGTTCTTGTGGTCGGGCAGGGCGCTGACGAGCTTTTCGGGGGCTACTGGAGATATGAGAGTATTCTGCGTGAGCATGGCATCGAGAAGGCCGCCGAGATTATGAGCAAGGATATTGAGAGGATCGGTGAGAGGAATTTGGAGAGGGATGAGCTCGCTGCAGCCCTCGCAGGCTCGCAGCTTCTCGCACCATACGTTGCTAGGCCCATCTACGAGGCCGCTCTCTCAATAAGCCCAGAACTCAAGCTAAGGATACTGGATGGAATGATTGTCAGGAAGTGGATATTGAGAAGGGCTGCTGAGGTCCTCGGGGTCCCGGGGAAAGTTCTCGATAAACCTAAGAAGGCCGCGCAATATAGCTCTGGAATTCAGAGGAGGCTGAGGAAGCTCCTAGCGGAGAAAAAATTGTAGTTGAGGAGGTTTTATGGTGGAGACCCCTTCTCCTTCTTCTTTTTCGAGGATCCTCCACGGCAGCAGGGAGTCATGGCGATGTCCTTGCGGCGCCTAGTGTTAAGCGTTTTCCGGGCTGGGGCGCATGGATAATACGCGGGTTATCTCCTAGGTCTCTCGATGAGTGTGGATAATGGCTTGGCGGTAATCTATGAAGCTGTTCTGAGGCTTAAGGGGCTTAAGAGAACTGGCTGGCTCGAGAGGGGGGTGAGGGATGCGGAGAGCGTAGCCGCTCATAGCTATGCCGTCGCCCTTCTCTCGATGATCTTGGCGGATATCAGGGGGCTTGATGTTGAGGAAGCTATGAGGATGGCGTTGATCCACGATCTGCCAGAGGCCTTTATCGGGGATCTTACGCCCGGCGAGAAGGAGAGGATTAGAGATTTCCGGGAGAGGGAGATGGGGGCTATCATGGAGATGGCCAAAGCCCTTCCAAGCAAGGCCTCGAAGAAGCTTATCGAGACGTGGAGACGGTATTCTGAGGGGTCGAGTGATGTGGCGAGGCTCGTCAGGGACGTGGATAAGCTTGAGATGGGGCTTCAAGCCCTAAGCTACATCAAGTCTGGATACTCTGGAGCATGGGAGATTTACGAGTCCGCGCTGAGGGAGATTGGGGATCCGGAGCTCCGGGAGTTTTTAAGAAGGCTTGGCGAGGGCTTAGCTTAATACATGGCATGCCACATGATTAGTGTTGGATGGCGGCTATCCGAGAGCTCTCCATGATGGCTAAGTATCCATTTCTCCCCGAGGCCCGGGGGGAGCTTGCGAAATACGGGATAACTCTTGAGAGCTTTAGCGACCCGGCCTACCAGAAGGTCGTTGAGAGGGCGAAGGGGAGGATAATTGACGCGATAGAATATGGTGATGACGTCAGCCCCTCGAGCATCTCCGATGATGATTTTGTGGAGCTCGCGTCATTCCCGCTCTCAATCGCCATGATAGCCGCGATCGGTGATAAGAGGCTTGCGAGGAGGTTCGCGCTCGCGACATCCTCCCTCACGATCAAGCTCCTTGAATCCGAGGATCCCGAGTGGAGGGATTATACAGTTCTCAGGATCGCGCGAGATGTCTTCGGCATGGATGTTAGGAGGGAGGACAGGGTTGTCGGCGGCATCACATATGACTACTCCCTAGGACTCAAGGATTATCTAAGAGGAGCATTGGCGTTCAATAGGCCCGAATGGAAGCTCGTGAACCGCGTCGTTGAGCGCGGAAGGGTCTTGGTAACAGCCCATGAGCTCATTAGGCTTCTAAAGGATCGTGTGATGGAGCATATCCTATCTCTCGTGGAGAGGGCTGGCAAGATCGGCGCTCTCCCCGGCCCGGTCGAGGAGGCGATTAGGGAGATTAGGGGGAGGATGCCGGCCGCGATACAGCTCGAGCTCACTACCGTTAAGAGCGGGCCCGAGACATGGCCGCCATGCATGAGGGCGATAGCGGACAAGCTCATGGCCGGCGAGAATATCAGCCACTTCGCGAACTTCGCCTTCGCCGCATTCCTCTCGAACATAGGATTCGAGCCACATGAGATAATCAGGTTCTACGCGAATAGGCCGGACTTCAACGAGAGGATCGCGAGGTATCAGGTCGAGCACATCGCCGGCCTCAGGGGCAGCAGGACAAAATACATGACACCAAGCTGCAATACTATGAAGACTAACGGCTTATGCGTGAAGGATGGCGCATTATGCGGCGATATCAGGAACCCGCTAATTTATTATAGGAGGGCGATTAAGAGGATTAGGAAGATTGATAAGGATAAGGCTGAGGTGGGAGGAGAACGCGGAAAGGCTGGCGGCGAAGCTATCAGAGATTCTGGCCCCGACGGGGATACTCCCAGTGATCAACAGATCTCAGGTAATCCTGGATGATGATCTCGCTGATAGATCGCTGAGAATCGAGGAGATGGTCGAGCTCACGGCGAAGACACTATCAGAGCTCGAGATAAGATTCCGCGGAATCACTGCCTCAGATAGAGAGATCATGATTGAGGATGAGAAGCCGGAGAGGAGGGGAAGCCGCGGGCCGGGCTTCTTCATCTGCCCCCACTGCGGCTTCATAACACCATACGAGGAGGAGTACTGGAATCACTTGAAGATTCACTATATCGGCTTCTAGGGCCGCTTATACCCCGCGATGAGCCTCTTCCAGTAATCCCAGTCCACAAGCCCATAAACCCCCTTAACCACGTTCTCGTCAATCGCGTCGGCAGCCGCCTCACCGAGCTTATCAATGGCGATGTTCGCAATTATCCTGAATGGGAGGCCGGCAGTCTTCGCTGCATGAATAGCCACCGATGTGCAGGATTTGACAAGATCCCAGCTCACTGCGCCAGCCTCCCTCCTAACCATCTCCACCAGGCCCCCGAGATCGGCGAAATAATTCCTCAAGTCCTTCTCCATATCGGGCACGCTTACAAGAGTATTCCTAGCCAGGCTTAGAATCCTATGAGCCGAGGCCTCTACACGCGCTATCCTCCAAGTTATCGAGATGATCCTCGAGGGAGAGATTTCATCCTCAAGCTTCTTAATTCGCTCCTCGAGCTCCCGGAGCTTTCCCGAGATCTCCTCTCTAAGCCTCCTGACCTCCTCGAGAAGTCCCTCCTCGGATGCCAAGCTCCTAGAATCCTTTGACTGCGAGATCTATAATCTTTTTGATTGATTCCTCGAGGAAGCTTGGGAGGTTGAGGGGGGATATGTCTAGGAAGCCCCTGACTATCAGGGACTCAGCATCCTCCCTCGAGAAGCCCCTCGACATGAGGTAAATCAGTTGATCCTCGGAGATCCTGCCTATCGCCGCCTCATGGGTCAGCGACGCGTTCATTCTTCTCGAGATCAGCTCCGGTATAGTGTATATCTCCGCCTCGTCAGAGAGCATTAAGCCTCTGCAGCTTATGTGGCCGCGGCCATCATCCGCCTCACATTCTATCCTTCCACGCATGGTGAGCTTGGCCCTATCCAAGGCGACTGCGCTCGTGATCAGCTCAGCCCTCGCACCCCTCCCTGTTATCAAGCAATCGCCACCCATATCCATCCTCGAGGAACCGTCGAGATAGATGATATTACTCAGGGATATCGCCGCGCCCCCTCCCTCAAGCCTCGCAGACGGCTTTGATTGGAAGCTACCAACAGAGCCGAGGAGGACATAGTTGTAGGATACCGTCGCGCCCTCC
Source organism: uncultured Nitrososphaeria archaeon (assembly GCA_964637915.1). Classification (GTDB taxonomy): domain Archaea; phylum Thermoproteota; class Nitrososphaeria_A; order Caldarchaeales; family Wolframiiraptoraceae; genus Wolframiiraptor. Next base: position 60,077 of record CAZWXN010000001.1, read on the forward strand.
TCGAGCACTATGCCAGTCCTTGGCCTTACGTGGAAGCTCGGCCCCCATCTATGAATCATCGTATAATTCAGCTTCGCGCCCTGCTTGACGAATATCTCTGTTACCCCAATATGGAGCCCCCTCTGATCATGCCTCCTCATCGTGCAGCCCGTGATTATACATGCCTCGGAGCCCGGCTCAGCAACTATGAGGTTGTGAACACTCTGGATTATCCCGGGCGAGTAGGAGAAGAAGCATGCCTGAATCGGCATGTGAAGCCTCCTACCCTCAAGTATCCTGAGGAAGAACCCGCTCGGCGGCCTCAAGGCATTATACGCGGTATACTTGTCAGCATATGGGCTTACAAGGCTCCAGAAGTGCTCCCGAGCCCATGGATATCTCTCAAAGGCCTCCTGTATTGGCATGAGCTCTATATCTCCTTGGAACTGCTTCTGGATAGCCCTATACGCGATCTCATGATCGATCTGGAGGAATGTTGTGAGAGATGATGCTCTCCCCAGATCCACCCCAACCTCGAGGCTCCTCCTCCTAACATCCTCATCAACCTCGATCCTCCCCCTAGGCTCCTGCTCGAACTCCTCGAGATCCAGGTCCTCGCCATATTCAGCCGGCTTGCTAAGAGCCTCTCTCAGCCGCCTCTCATCAACCTGCATCTATCACACCACCTATATCCATCCATCATTATTCTGTTAAGTATCTGATCTGGATCCCCCTCGCATGCTATCACGCCGTCTATGAGGACATGCGCCTTCACGGGCTTCAGATGCCTGAGAATATAGCCATGATGCGTTATTATCAGGGCGGATCTACCCCTTAAGCTCTCCGAGAGGAATCTCCCAATCAACTCGAGATTCTCCACATCAACGCCCGAGTCCGGCTCATCAAGTATTATTAGCCTCGGGTTTGATGCTAGCGCCTGCGCAAGCTCGCATCTCTTAATCTCCCCGCCCGAGAAGCCTACGTTCACATATCGGTTCAAGTGCTCCTGTGATATGTTAAGCCTATCAACTATCTCGAGGAATCTCTCGCCGATGCCATTCTCGGATGCTATTCTCGCGAGGAGGTCCTTCAGCTTTATCCCATGGAGCTTTGGCGGGTTCTGAAACGCTATGCTTATCCCCATTCTAGCCCTCTCATCTATCGGTTTCTCCGTTATGTCTTGGCCGTCGAATATTATCCTCCCGCCGACTATCCTGTAATCCGGGTGCCCGATTATGGCCATTGCGAGCGTCGACTTCCCGGAGCCATTCGGCCCGAAGATCGCGTGAATCTCGCCATCACCGACCTCGAGGCTCACGCCCTTAAGTATCAGCCTATTCCTCACAGCGACGTGAAGATTCTCTATCCTGAGCAAAGCACATCACCCCTGAACTACTTTTACGTGATCTTGAAGAGGAGCCAGCCCCTCCCGATGTTTATCATCGCATATCTTCCTTTTAACCTTGAGCCCATACAGTGGAAGATTATCTTCTTGCCCTCCTCGTATTCCACGAGCTTAAACTCACCCTTATCCCATATCTTGACCACGCCGGCGCCATAACCCTCCTTGATCACACCCTCGAAGTCAGCATACCATAGCTCATGATCCGGCTGTGGTATCCCAAGCCTCCTGACACCACGCGTCATCGGGAGCTCCTTCCTGAATGCCCATGACTTGAGAACTCCCCCGATCTCCAGCCTAAGATCATAATGTAAGCCGGCCCTGTGAGCATGATGCTCATGTACAACGAATCTGGGACACAAGGGCTACCAAAATAATGAGATAGTGAATGATAAAGCTGTTAAGGGTGTCGGGGGATAGCTTAATACTCGGCGAGCGAGCCTCAGATCCTTGGATGAGCCTTAGGGATTTTCTCGGGGTCTTGGATGATGAGGGGCTTCTCGTCCATGTTAGGAGGCCCGTCTCAACGAGATATGAGGCTGCCGCGATAATGAAGAGGCTCGATCCGAGGCCTGTATTATTTCATGAGGTGCGTGAGGCCCCGGGCTTCAAGCTTCTCGGAAACCTCTGCGCCGATAGGAGGATCCTAGCAAGGGCTCTAGGAATCTCGGAGCGAGATCTGCTAAGGAGAATTGTCGAGGCGATGGAGAATCCCGGAAAGGGTGAGATCGTAGAGGATCCGCCATGCCAGGAGGTCGTGATAGATAATCCGGATCTTAGGAGGCTTCCCTTCCTCATTTTCGGGGAGAGGGATGGCGGCCCATACATGACTGCCGGGATAGTGATCGCCCGGGATCCAGAGCTGGGGCATAATGCGAGCTATCATAGGCTCATGCTCTTGGATGAGAGGAGGGTTGCGGCGAGGATCCTGCCAAGACACCTCGACGAGTTCATCAGGAGGGGTGTTAGGAGGATCGCTATAGCCGTGGGTAATCATCCAGCATTCATGCTGGCGGCAGCTGTTACTTGGAGGCTGGGCGTCAGCGAGCTCGATATAGCCGCCGCGCTCGCCCCGATAAGATATGCCAGGGCCATGACGAGCGATATCCTCGTCCCGGCCGACTGCGAGCTCGTCCTGGAGGGGACGATAACGGATGAGAGGGCTGATGAGGGGCCGTTCATCGACATAACAGGGACATATGATATCATGAGGAAGGAGAGGGTTATCGAGATCGAGTGTATCACCATGCGGAGGGGCCCGATATTCCAGCAGATACTCCCGGCTGGCAGCGAGCATAGGAACTTGATGGGGATGCCGAGGGAGGCGGCGATATACGCTGAGGCATCAAAGGTCTGCGATGTCGTTGATGTGAGGCTTACGCCGGGCGGCTGCAACTGGCTCCACTGCGCGATAAGCATTAGGAAGAGGAGCGATGATGATCCAAGAAGGGTTATTGAGGCCGCGCTGAGAGCCCATCAAAGCCTCAAGCACGTTATAGTTGTTGATGATGATATAGATCTCTCGAATCCATATGACTTGGAGTGGGCGATAGCGACGAGGGTTCAGCTGGATAGGGATCTTGTGCTTAGGCCGAATGAGCTTGGATCATCCCTCGACCCGTCAGCCGATCAGGTTACTAGGAGGACTTGTAAGGCTGGCTTGGATGCGACGATCCCGCTCACAGCTGATAGAAGCAAGTTCATTAGGGCCAAGATACCGGGAGAAGATGAGGTTAGGATAGAGGATTACGTGAAGTGAGCCTGGATGTATCTGACGAGCCTTGAGGAGAGGATGCTCGCGGGCGAGTATGGCTATGCGGCCCAGAAGGCCATGGAGATACTCGTGGCGCTGGGGAAGATCTATGGCGCGGAGAGGATGATAGAGATAAGGAGCGCGCAGATCTCCGGCGTCTCCTATAGCAATCTCGGCGAGGAGGGGCTCGAGTTCCTCCTCAAGCTCGCGGAGGATGGGCGTGTCAGGGTTCCCACGACGCTGAACCCCTGCGGGATGGACTTGGAGGAGTGGCATAAGATGGGCGTCCCCGAGGATTTCGCGGAGAAGCAGCTGAGGGTCATCGAGGCTTATCAGAGGCTCGGCGTCGAGCCCACGCTCTCCTGCACACCCTATCTAGCTGGCAACATGCCGGGGTTCGGGGATCATGTCGCGTGGAGCGAGAGCTCAGCCGTGATCTACGTCAACTCGGTCATCGGCGCGAGGACTAATCGTGAGGGTGGGCCGAGCGCCCTAGCAGCCGCAATCGCCGGCAGGACGCCGCTATATGGTCTCCACCTAGATGAGGCTAGGAGGCCTACAATAATCGTGAGGGCGCCGAGGATAAGCGGGGAGCTTGATGCCTCAGCCCTCGGCTACCATGTCGGCAGGGTCATAATGAGCGGCGTGCCGCTATTCACCGGGCTCGGAGCGGTCTCAAGAGATCAGCTCAAGGCCCTCGGAGCAGGCCTCGCATCATCGGGTGGAATAGCGCTCTTCCATGTCGAGGGCATCACGCCGGAGGCGCACAGGTATTCTAGAGAACATGTTGAGGACGTGATCGAGGTAACGAAGAGTGATCTGCGGGATGAGATTGAGATGCTTGGCGAGGGATTTGATGATCCCGACCTGATATTCATCGGCTGCCCACACGCATCCATCGAGGAGTTAACGGAGGTATACCTGCTTCTCGGTGGCAGGAGGGTCTCGAGGAGATTCTGGATATTCGCCTCTAGGGCTGTAAGGGCTCAGGCCGAGAGGATAGGGCTGCTGGCGAAGCTCGGGGAGCTCGGTGTCAGGATCTACTGCGATACATGCCCGGTCGTGGCGCCGCTCAAGAGGCTAGGGTTCAAGAATGTGCTCACAAACTCGATGAAGGCAGCATACTACCTGAGAAATCTTCATGGGGTTAGGGTTCGGCTTAAGCCTCTCCAAGGGCTCGTGGAGGATGCAGTAAGATGAGGATCATCTTAGAGGGTAGGGTGATATGGGAGGGGCATGTTGAGGGAGAGGCGCTCGCGGCGCGGCAGCCGATAAGCTTCTATGGTGGAGTTGATCCGGAGACCGGGAGGATAATTGAGAGGGGGCATGAGCTCGAGGGAGTATCAATTGGCGACAAGATACTCGTCTTCCCATATGGTAAGGGCTCGACCGTCGGCTCATATATTCTTCTAAGGCTGAAGAGGCGCGGCCTGGCGCCGAGAGCGATAATAAACCAGAAGTGTGAGCCCATAATAGCTGTCGGGGCGATAATAGCGGAGATACCATGCGTTGACTTAATAGATGTTGGCAGGATCTCGACGGGGGATATCGTGAGGGTTGATGGGCCGAGGGTTGAGGTCTGGAGGAGGACGCCCGAGCCCTAAAGCTCGATAAGCTCCTCCCAGAGCTTCTCAGCCGGCATATCCTCATACTCGACTCCATAGAGCTCGATCTTGTATCGCCCCGGCTCGAGATCAGCTATCTTGATTGCGATCTCGTATTCGCAGATGCATCTACACATCTCGCCGACATTCCTCTCAACTATTTTAAGCAGCATATGGTCTCCGCGATGCTCCATGGGCTCGAGGCTAACCACTATATCGGCGCAGCAGACATAGCTTAAGTGGTGGATCATGTTTATCGAGGAGGGGCTTGTTGTGAGCTCAATCCTGCTTGTTGAGCCGTATCCGCGCGTAAGGCCATTATAGCTCATGCTGGAGCAGCCGCCCACATTATATGCTAGGTTGGGCTTCACGGCTGGAGGACTCCCAGTAAGGTAGAATGCCATGAAGACTCCCGCAGCCAAGGCGATCACGAGGGCGACAGTGGTTATATAGGCCAGCTTTCCCACTTCAGCACCGCGCCAACTATCGTGAATTATGGTTAATCAGGATTTCGGCCCAAGGGCGTTATGGCTAAATTCAGCCTCGCGGCGCAACATCCAGAGATATTTTACCCCATTCTCGGGGGTGTGTGCTTATGAGCCTGCCGATCCCAGTGGTTAGGAGGAAGCTTAGGGATGGCAGGATCATCGAGAGGGAGGGTAGGGGCTTTAGCTTGAATGAGCTCAGGGAGGCGGGCATAACAATTGATCAGGCGAAGAGGCTCGGGATCTACATTGATAAGAGGCGGAGGAGTTGTAGGACGGAGAATGTCGAGGCATTGAAGATGCTTTTGAGAGCTTTGAGTGAGGCTGTGGGGGCGGGCTCCGGGAAGAGCTCGTGAACGTGTTAGAGCTCCTCGGCCCTCGACTCCAGCACCTTGAAGAGATCCGCTTTCGTCACGATGCCGGTTATCTTGCCATCCTTCTGGAGGAGGACTGCTGGATACTCTTGGAGGAGCTGCCTGACGATGTTTAATGATGCCTCTTCGGGTATCATCGGGAAGGCCTCATCCATAACCTCGCTCACAGGCATATCTGTGGACTTCACTCTCTCGAGCTTCCTCATAATTGTCGACTCCGAGATGCTTCCAACCGGGCTTCCATTCCTGAGAACCGGTAGCTGCGATATCCCATGCATTCTCATCAGGCTTATCGCCTTGCTTAGTGGATCGGATGCCTCAACGCAGATTACATCCCTAGTGCAGATATCCTTGGCCAAGAGCTTTGCACCCCTCTCAGCCCTAGCCATCTCAAGGGCCTGGAGGATGCGCCTAACAGCCTCATACGAGGGGTTGATCTGGCCGCGCTCTATCTTCGAGATCAGGGATTGGCTTAGTCCCGACATCCTCGCAAGCTCCCTCTGCGTAAGGCCCAGCCTCTTTCTAAGCTTCGCGAGGGACTCAAGATCCCAGAGGTTCTCCAAGGGGGTTATGGCACCCATGATTCCTATAGGAATATCTGATTATAAATGTTTATGAGCAGCAGATTACTGGCAGAGGTGATGCGGAAGCCGTCAACAGAGGCTATTCACGGGCATGGTTATCGGGATCGGGAGAGGGGGGTATTTAAGGTCCCCATTTACCAGACAGCCATCTACGAGTATCCCGACTCGATCACCGGGGCGCCTAGGCTTAGTGATCGGGGTCTAGATCTCAAGTATAGTAGGGAGGAGAATCACACGGTTAGGGCTCTTGAAAGGATTCTGGCTAGCCTTGAGAAGGGTGTCGACTCTCTCGCCTTCGGGAGCGGGATGGCCGCGATAGCCGCCGCATATCTCTCGAGGCTCAGCGCCGGGTCAAAGCTCCTAGTTCCCCTAGAATGCTACGGGACCACTCAGGAGCTTGCTCAAAACCTCTCGAAGTTTGGCGTTACCTGCGTTCTCGCTAGATCGGATACGGATGAGTTTCTTGAGAGGCTTGAGGATGGCATCTCACTCGTCCTCGTCGAGACCATCACGAATCCAATGATCAGGGTTATCGATGTTAAGGAGATTTCGAGGAGATGTAGGGAGCTGGGGATACCTCTTATCGTTGATAACACGTTCTCCACGCCTATACTCTATAACCCCCTTGAGGATGGTGCTTGGATAACGATCCACAGCTTGACGAAATATATTGCGGGGCATAATGATGTGGTGGGCGGCGCGATAATAGTCGGGAGTGAGGAGGATGCGAGGACTCTCTGGAACTGGAGAAGGAAGCTTGGATCGATCATGAGCCCATTTGACGCCTTTCTCACGATCCGGGGCGTGGCAACCCTCGAGGCGAGATTCGAGAAGCAGTCAAGGAGCGCCATGGAGATAGCAGAGTTCTTGGAGGATCATCCGAAGGTTTTGGAGGTTTATTACCCCGGTCTCTCAAGCAGCCCGTATAGGAGCGTTGCTGATAGGCTCTTCAAGCGTCGGCTCTATGGCGGCGTCCTAAGCTTCAAGGTTAAGGGAGGCCAGAGAGAGGCCGTAGAGGTTCTCAGGAGTACTGAGATTATCAAGCCGACGCCAAGCCTAGGCGGTGTTGAGAGCCTCCTAACATATCCGATATGGACTGCTGCCAAGAACATGAGCAGGGAACAGCTGGATATGCTCGGGATAGGCGAGAACCTCCTCAGACTATCAGTCGGCCTCGAGGACATAGAGGATCTGAAGGAGGATCTGGATAGGGCTCTCTCAAAAATCTAGGCTTCATGGAGCTATACCGGCATGAGATCCCGGGTATGATCCCCGCCTCCCACCGGGCCTGAGGTTAAAACCTGATCTGGAGCATATTTGGATGGGCGGGGATGGAGGCCGTCTTAAGGCACTATGTAAGGGAAGATGTTGCGAGGGAGATCTCGAGATTCTGTTCTGGTAGATGGGTTGCCTTGGAGTGTAAGTCGAGTGGCGGGGGTCGAGCCTTTTACAGGTATTGGCCTGATGATGGGCCGCTCACGATTAGGGAGCCGGCTGACATAAAGAGGATCATTAACAGGTTTGGTAATAGGATGCCGAGGACTATCTACGGTTCCGCGAATATCTATCGGAGGCTTGAGCGGAGGGAAGATGTCTCCGACGTGAGTAATATTCTCATGAGCACGCCAAGTTGGGATGTTGATGGATCGTTGGAGGAGGTTGAGCTAATCAAGGGGGCTGCGAGGATCCTTGTTGATGCTCTTAGGAGTGAGGGTGTCGAGAAGTCTGTATATCTTATCTGGTCCGGCCGCGGGATACATGTCCACCTGAATGAGAAGGCGATAAGTGGTGAGGTATGGGGGAGGGGGCCTCTAAGAGCCTCATTCGCAATAGCTGAGTATATTCTCAGGCGCGTGAAGGATGAGCTTGAGGCTGTATGCGAGAGGTCAAGGTCGCCTGATAGGAGGCTCAAGATCGAGAATCTCATGGATATTCAGAGGGTCTTCACAGCCCCTCTAAGCATTCACCGGGAGCTTGATCTCATCGCAGTCGCGATCAAGCCGGATGATCTCGAGAAGTTCGAGATAGAGTGGGCTAGGATTGATGGTTATAGGCACTGGAGTGGGTGGGATGAGTATGAGCCGGGCGAGGCTGATGACCTCGCATTAAGGGCTCTCGCGGAGATTAAGGGAGACCTTAGGACGATGATAGGTGGGGAGGAAAGGGGAGGGAAGGGGGTCGAGGATGTTCAACATGTTGCTCGGGCTGGCCAGATTGGCAGGTTCCAAGTCATGGGTCTCCTCCAAGCCGCGAGATACTACGTGCTGAGAGGTGATCTCGAGCTCGCCAAGTCTTTCGGGCTCAATAGGGCGATATTCTATGCTTGGGCTAAGAAGCGCGGCGTAACCGTGAGGAGGGCTGGAAAGGGCTTGAGATCCATCCAGCCATCCGAGAGGGGGGAGATTGAGGAGAGGGTTGGTGATGAGGTCGCCTACCGATCTCCACGTGGATACTTCATGATAGGTGGGCAGATTCAGAGGCCCGTGGACTTCGACCGCATGATAGCCGCGAGGTTTGGGCGGAGCTTCGAGAAGTTCTGGAACGCGGCCATAGAATATGTTAAGAGCTTCCCGGAAAGCGTCCTCAAGAGCCAGCGAGAGTTTTATGAGAAGGTCTATCTGCCGGTGAGGGATCAGCCTGAGAAGATCCTAGGGCAGGGGAAGCGTGGCCAAGAAGCCTCAAGCCTTGACCAATCCCGCGACATGCCATAGCATTGAGCCATGAATGCGGGGCTCGCCTTTAATAGAGGGGCTGGAGCCGGCTTGAGCTGGGAGGCTGGCGCGGATGCAACATGACGATCTAGCCGACAAGCTTATCGAGATCTTCGGGATCAAGGTTGATCTTACGGAGGATGTCGATGTTGAGGGGCTGTCTCCAGGGAGCAGGGTTTACAGGGTTAAAGGCTTCCCGAGGAACTGCGAGGTCTACATACTCGATTGTGGGGCTGGGAGGGAGATAGCATGCCATCCGCATATAGTTGGTGAGAGGCTGGCCGAGCTAGCCCTCCTCTGCGCGAGGGATGCAGCTAGGGCGATAATCGAGCTGACAGGTATCAACGAATATGGTAAGGATGCCATTGTCTTTGAACATGTCTTGAGGGCAGCGCCCGGCTACAGGCTTCACGAGGCGCTTAGAGAGGCTGGCATTGGGTTCAGGGAAGTCTGGATAAGGCCGCGCTATGTGATTCCATCATATCGGGCTCATCATGCCGCGGATGAGAGGAAAATAGAGATAATTTATGAGGATTTCTCGGAGCTTCCAAGGAGGGAGCTATTGATGGTTCTAAAGCCTGATACTGAGGCGAGCGGCAGAACCGGGAGGGCGTCGCTGGAAAGATTGGCCGAGGTCGCCGAGGAGAAGAACTCCGCGCTCGAGGAACTCATAGTCTATGGATTCATCTCGATCGACGGGCTCAAGACAATATATGAGACTGCGGCAAGCATCGGGTTCAGGAGAACATACTTCTTCGCGATCGGTAACCTGACAGCCCTCTGCCACAACCTCTATGACATGCCGCTATATGGTCCTGATGAGAGCTACTACTCGGAGAGGAGGGAGCTAAGGCTGCTCGGCGGGATAACAGATTATGAGACATTCACCCGGTATGTGCCCGAGTATATCCCCGGGGCTGATCAGCCTGGAGACTGGTCGGCGAGGCAGACAACACTCTACACAGGATATGATTATGAGCCGGGCGACATAGAGAAGCACCTAACTAATAGCATCGACCTCATCGAGAGGCTCTGGAGCATCTCAAGGAACCAAGAATGGTTTTCCGGGATTCATGAGGAGGCGATAAGGAGGGAGCTCGAGAACCTGAGAAGCACGCTCGCCAGCTACCGGGAACAGAAAAAATAGATGTGGATACGCGGCCTATCCCATTATCGGGGCCGCTGAGGCCTCCTTAAGCTCCGCGCCCCCGCCACCTATCTTGAAGATCCTCCCTGAGGGGAGCTTTACTAGAACAGCTCCACACTCGAGGCACTTGAAGTAGTGATTGTAACCCTCATAAGCCTTCTGAGCACCGAGATAAATGAGGCGAGTATGATTGCACATCTCAATACATAGTATGTGAATCCAAGTTATATGCCTTGTGAGCGCATATTCGTTAAAGTGACGGGTTGAAAAAGCTCCAAGAGGAGGTAGGTTCTTATACCTCCCGCGGGCGAGGTGCTTCACGATTTTGAGGGTTCTGGTGACTGGTGTTGCCGGATTCATAGGCTCTCATCTTTGTCAAAGGCTTCTCGATCTCGGGATGGAGGTTCATGGATTGGATGACTTGAGCAGGGGGTTTGCTGAGAGGGTTAAAGACCTCGAGGATGCTGGCATGGTTTTCCATAGGGCTGATGTCAGAGATTGGGCCATGCTGCATGAAATCCTGCATCGCGTCAAGCCCGATGCCATCATGCATCTTGCAGCACTAATCAGCGTTGAGGAGAGCATCAGGATGCCAGGGCTATACATGGAGGTTAACGCCGAGGGCACTAGAAATCTCGTGAGGGCCGCGAGTAGGGCCGGCGTGAGGAGGTTCATCTATGCGAGCAGCGCAGCGGTCTACGGCAATCCCGTCAAGCTCCCGATAACCGAGGATCATCCAGCAAGCCCCCTCTCACCCTACGGCCTCTCAAAGCTGATTGGAGAGCGATATGTGGCATCCGAGTTCATAGGAGGGGAGAAACCCGTGATACTCAGGCTCTTCAATGTTTATGGACCTGGCCAAAACCCCGAGTACGCCGGCGTCATAACAAGGTTCATGGAGAGGCTGAGCAAAGGCGAGCCGCCGATAATATTCGGCGATGGACGCCAGACGAGGGACTTCATCCATGTTGATGACGTGGTTGAGGCGTTCATAAGATCGCTTGACGTGTCTCTTGATGAAGTGCTCGTGGCTAATATCGGGTCTGGCAGGCCTGTCAAGATCATCGAGCTAGCCCGCATGATGATCAGGCTATATGGCCTGGATATCGAGCCAGTTCACGCGCCGCCGAGGCCGGGCGATATAAGGGATAGCTATGCCGACATATCTAGGGCTGGGAGGACTCTTGGCTGGAGCCCGAGGATAAATCTCGAGGAAGGGCTGCAGAGAATCATCCGTGGAGAAGACCTATAATTAGTGGCCCTGCTTACCGTGCGCTGGGCTATGAGGGTTGGGGTTGGCTCGATGAATGAGGTTAAGATTGAGGCTGTGAGAACATGTTTCGAGAAGTTCTTCGGCGGCGCGGACATAGTTCCAGTCTCGGTTGAGGTTCCGCCTCAGCCCATCGGCTTCGAGGAGACTCTTAGGGGCGCGGTGATAAGGGCGCTGAAGGCCCTAGATAGGGCGGATGCGGATCTCGGGGTCGGCATAGAGGCCGGGCTCATCAGGATCCCGCATACTATAACTGGATACGCTGACCAGCATATATGCGCGATAATAGATTCTGATGAGAGGATTACGCTGGGCTTCAGCATGACGCTCGAGTTCCCCGAGATTGTTGTTAAGAGGGTATTGAGTGGGCAGGCGAGGGAGGCTGAGGAGGTGATGGAGGAGATCTCGGGGATAAGGGAGATCGGGCGTAAGGGTGGGGCGGTCGGATACTTGACAAGAGATCATGTAAGAAGGATAGATCTATGCATACAGGCCGTTACCTCGGCGCTCATCCCGAGGCTGAACCCACAGCTCTACAACACCAGCTGGCCGAGAGCCGGCGATATCTTAGGTAAGATGCCTTAATCACATCTCTCCTCGAGATATGTTGGAGAGGGCTTGGAATATGATCATGAATATAAGCATTCGATCATAAGTATAATTTCTGGTTATTGGCAGCGGCTGCCAGGAGCTGGAATGAAGAGGATAATCATTATGTCGATTAAGCCGAAGTTCGGCTATAGGATTCTTAGGGGTAGGAAGAAGTTTGAGCTCAGGAAGTATTGTAATCAGGATAGGATTCGGACCGGTGATACGATCTTCCTCTACTTCTCTTATCCTGTGAGGGCTATTCTCTGCATGTTTAGGGCTGGCAGGGTTTATGAGGGGACTAGGGATGAGCTTAGGAGCATCGCCGAGAAGTTCAGGAATAATGGTCTCGGCGATGAGGACTGGACATATCTTGATGCTAAGAGGCCCGGGATGATGATAGAGGTTAGGAGCCCGGTCCGCATCCGGAGGATAACTCTTGAGAAGCTTAGGAGGGTTTTCGGCTTCGAGCCTCCGATTAGCTATAGGATCCTCGAGCCTGATGAGCCCCTCTACAAGTATCTCGCAAGGCGCGTCCATTAACTCTTACCTATCAGTCTCTCCAGGCACTTATCTAATGAGCCTTAGGGCTCACGTAAAGGAGGTCTTTATCGACGAGTATGCGTATAGGTGGTGGGGCATCTTGTCATCGGGGATTTCACGCTCCTTCTCCCGGGCTTTATTGCTCAATGGTTTAAGCCCGGAGATGCTGTTGAGCTTGAGCTGCTTAGCGAGCCTCATAGGCTTGATGGCGTGAATTTGCTGACCCCACAGGATTTCAGGCTTAGGAGGATTTGGGAGAATGATGTTATCGAGGTCTGGCCCCTCCATAGCAGGATTTACGAGCATAGGGGTAGGAGGGTTCTAGCGAGGGAGGCTTATCTTGAGGAGGATTATGTGGCGATAGCTGAGCTTGAACAATACCATTACGCCTCCGAGAAGGAGCTTGTCGCTATATGGAAGTGCCCGATATGCGGCGAGCTTGCTGAGGCGAATACGCAGCCGAAGTGCCGTAGATGCGGCGCGGCCATGAAGATCCAAGAGATTAAGGGGAGCATACCGCCATCCAGGTTCCTCGTCCTCGAGCTCCTAGACGTGAAGCCCTATGAACCGAGAATCATAGGATATGTTAGGGTCGATACGCCGGTTCCATTAATGCATAGGAGGATCGAGGCTGAGGATGGTAAAGTCTTGGTCGAGAGGGAGATTAGGGAGAAGGTCTTCCCCATGAACTGGATTCATCCGACATTCTGGCCGAGGGCCTATAAGGACTTTGAGATCCTGATGGAGAGGTATCGGGAGCTTAGGATGCTGTATAGCCCTAGGCTCGCCAAGAAGCTTGTCGCTGATGAGAGGGCCGCGATGATCGCTAACGCGGATACGGCGGCGGCGAGGATAGCTAGGGTCGTGATACACCCGGACTTCAGGGGCGATGGTATAGGTGTCCTAGCTGTGAGAGCGGCTGTTGAATGGATTCGGGAGCGCAGGATACCTGAGATGAAGAGGAGGAAGCATCTCGTTGAGACTATAGCTCAGATGGCTAGATACAATCCATTCTTCGAGCGGGCTGGCTTCATCTACCTATGGGATACTGCTGGTGGGAGACCAGTCCTCTCCTACCCATTATCAGAGGAGGCCCGGAGAAGAATTGAGGGCCTCCTTTCAAGGGATAAGTATGCCTCGAGGCATGGTGGTAGGCTGTATAGATCGAGGATTAGCAGGGTTCAGCCCCTCTCAGGCCCAGTAGTTCTTCACAGGGTCTCAAAGACCTATAGGAGTGTTCTCGATCTCTCGGCTTTAAGCCCGGCTATGAGGGATGTATTAAAGGCCTTCGGTGTTGAGAGGAGGATAATCGAGAGGGCGATAATCAGGGATCTCGATCTCGAGATTAGGCCTGGCGAGATCGTCGCTGTTACCGGGATCTCTGGGGCTGGCAAGACGACACTCCTTAGGATATTGATAGGGGCATGTGCTAGGCTTGGGGAGGAGAGGTATAGGCCTAGTGAGGGCGAGGTGAGGGTGCCCGATGATGTTAGGCTCTCATGCATGCTTCCGGGGAGATTGAGCCATGCTCGGCGAGGAGACTATTCTCGAGCATATAGCATCTAAGGCGGGTGATGT
>CAZWXN010000001.1:74194-75864 GCA_964637915.1 uncultured Nitrososphaeria archaeon
CCATGCTCGGCGAGGAGACTATTCTCGAGCATATAGCATCTAAGGCGGGTGATGTTCAAGCGGCTCTCGAGCTCCTTGGCATAATGGGGATAAGCGATGCCGTCCTCTATCAGGCTAGATTTGGCGAGCTCTCCATGGGGCAGAAGGAGAGGGTTAAGCTAGCGAGCCTATTGGCGGAGATGCCGAATCTTCTTATCGTTGATGAGTTCGCTGCACACCTTGACGTGGAGACCGCTAGGAGGATGGCGAGGAGGGTTGCTAGGCTTGCTAGGAGCATAGGATTGACGATAATCCTGAGCATTCATAGGGCTGAGCTCTTGGAGGAGCTTGAGCCCGACAAGATACTCCACGTCGGCTATGGCAGGGTCTATGTGGAGGAGAGGGGATCAGCTCCCCCCATCGCCCCTTCCTCATAGCCCATGTGCTCGGAGAAGGACGTGCTCATCATCCCCATAAAGCTGAAGAATCTCGCCGGATAAGAAACTATGCCCCGCCCAGGCGTTATATCGCGAGCTTCTCCGCGAGTTTGAGTATCTCTAGGTTGAGCGGCTTCTGATTACTGCATGCCTCCTCCAGGCTTATCGAGGTTATCCTCCCGCCCTGTATCCCGACGACCCTGCTCCTCTCACCATCAAGTAGGAGCTCTATCGCCTTCTCAGCGAATACCGATGCGAGGTGCCTGCTTCTCGCGGTCGGGCTCCCACCCCTCTGAACATACCCGAGAACGCTCACCCTAACCTCCACCCCAACCTTCCTCTCTATTGCCTCGGCGAGCTCATGCGTCTTACCAACACCCTCGGCGATCACTATTATACTCGATCTCTTGCCCCTAGCAGCATCCCTCCGAAGCTTCTCGAGGACAGCATCCTCACTATATGGGATCTCTGGGACGAGGATTACCTCCGCCCCGGCTGTCAACCCCACCTCGGCTGCTAGGAACCCCCTATTCCTCCCCATGACCTCGACGATGAAAGTCCTTTCAAGAGATACTGCTGTATCCCTTATCTTATTTATCTCGGTTAGCGCCGTGTTCACAGCGGTGTCGAAACCTATCGTCTCATCAGTCCCATAGACATCGTTGTCTATTGATGCTGGTAGGGCTATTATTGCCGCATCCGTCAGCTTGCTTAGCTCGAGCGCCCCTCTTATCGACCCATCGCCGCCTATCACGATTAGCCCATCGAGATTGTCCTCGGCTAGGTTCCTCGCAGCCTTCTCGAGGCCCTCCCTAGTCTTGAACTCGGGGCACCTGCTAGTCTTCAGTATCGTGCCGCCTAGATGGAGTATTCCGCTAACCGCCCTAGGATCGAGCACGATATACTCGTTCCGTATCACGCCAGTCCACCCCCTCTCAAACCCGATTACCTCCATGTCATTCCAGGCCGCAAGCCTCGCAACAGCCCTGATGGCAGCATTCATGCCCGGCGCATCGCCCCCACTCGTAACAACACCGATCCTCCTCAAGCCCTATCCACGCCTCCCCAGCTATTGCCTCTGCTGCTCGCCCCTCCGGGTTCTCGGCGGAGCATATGGCGCCGGCACATACTCGACGCTCGGCCTAATCGCTGCTGGCTGCGGATAGAGCTCCATGAGCTGATAGACCTCGGCCGGGATCTCGGTCTTAACCGGTATCCCGAGGCTCCTAGCCTCCTCGACCGTTATCGGGTAGT
>CAZWXN010000002.1:0-56466 GCA_964637915.1 uncultured Nitrososphaeria archaeon
GGATCTACGCGGACGCCGACCATAATCCCCTCGGAGCTGAGCTTCTCCACGGCATTAAGCCTCCTCGAGGGCGGAGGCGCGCCTGGCTCAAGCCTACGAGCAAGAGCATCATCAAGGGTGGTTATCGTTAGTGTCACTGCGCATCTAAGCCTCCTGAGTAGATCCAGATCCCTGAGAACAAGATCGCTCTTCGTTATGACTAGGATTCTCAGGTTCCTCCCTTGGAACTCTTCTAGACAGAGCCTCGTAAGCTGCATACCCTGCTCCATCGGCGGATAAGGATCAGAGCTATTCGACATGGAGATAAGTGCGTTATCAGGTAACCGAGCCACATCGCCCCTAACGAGCCTTAGGAGATCCTTCTTAGGCCTACACTCATGAAACCTCCTAACATATGATGAGGCATAACAGTAGAGACAACCATGCTCGCATCCAGTATAAGGGTCGAAGGAGAACTTCGGCGGGCATGTGCAAAGTCTGCCCCTCCAGGGATCAAAGGGCCTTATGATGATCATTCTCACGGCCCAGCGCACTCGATACCTTCATCTCATGCAGCTAGCTAAATAGATGGAGCATCCTTTTTAGCGTTCTGCAGCTTTAGGTATAAATAATGCTCGGCGGAAAAAAGCGTTAGAGCCTCTCTTCTAAGGAGCTAGCGGTGAGAGCTTGAGTAGCGGTGTTATGATTCCTCAAGCGGTTATATGGATAATGAGTGGGGTATGTAATCTCAGCTGCATTCATTGTTATGCAAGTAGGTTTATGGATGTTGAGGAGCTCAAGCTCGAGGAGAAGCTCAGGTTGATTGATGAGCTTGCAGAGCACGGTATATCGTATATAGGCATAACCGGGGGAGAGCCGCTGATAAACCCGGATCTAGAGCCATGTCTCAAGCGAGCACACGACTATGGCATTGAATGCAGCATTAACACTAATACGCAATGCCTGAATGAGAGGGCCGCCGAGATCCTCGAGAGATACGACGTCTATCTGTTTATTAGTGTGGATGGATCGCGCAGGGAGGTTCATGAGCGTATTAGGGGCCCGGGGACTTGGAGTAGGCTGATGAGGGGGGTTGAGTCCGCTAGAAGGGCCGGCCTCAGCTTCTCGACCGTCATGACGATAAATAGCTTGAATTATTTGGATGCTGCAGGATACGTTAAGCTGGCTGAGAGGCTTGGAGCCGATAATGCTTGCATGATACCGGTGATGCCCGCTGGGAGGGCTGGCCGGGAGATTGCACCAAACACGAGCCAACTTATCACGGCGCTGAAGCTGGCTGAGTCCGCTGCGAGAAGCATCGGCTACTGGATCAATGTCTGGTGCTATGTCCCCGGAAAGCTAATCATAGATTCCAGGTACATCTCCACCTGGGCCGACTGTAGAAGGGGTAAAGTGGTCGATATAGATCCGGCTGGAAGCCTCCTCCTCTGCGATATTCTAGATATAAGGCTCAGCAATGTGAGGAGGGGATTTATGCAGGCTATCGAAGAATACTTCCAGAGCAAGGAGATGAGCAAGGTGATGAATCCAGGGCTGAGAGAGCCCTGCGAATCATGTAGCATAAGGGAATCATGCATGGGAGGATGCTATGCTAGATCATACCTCATATTCAAGAGCTTCGATGGACCCGACCCATATTGCCCACGCGCCAACATGGATCTGCATACAAAGGTAATTGGCCAGGTTCAGAGGAGTTGAGCTAATCTCGTGAAAAGGACGGTTCTGCCGGCTTATTTGACGCTAAAGAGCTCTATGATGTAGCTTTACCGCCCTCGCTTTCCGCTTTACCTGATCCTGTCTCCGGCTTCGGCTCAGATATCTTCCTCTCGACAGGCCTTATTATTATCGAGCCGTTTCCATAGTCTATTTCTACTAGGTCGCCTTCCTTTATCCCAAGCCGCGCCGCTGCATCACTCGGTATCGTAACCCTTCTTCCTGAGAGTATCTTCTGGATCTTCTTCTCCCCATTACCCTCCTCCATCACCTCGGGTGATCTGGGTTTCTTGGCTAGCTTCTTGGATAGTACTGCGTAGATTCCTAGGCCCACCGCGACTGCCGCTGTCTGGGCGAAGAGGATGTTCTTTGTCAGCGAGCTCTCGCCGAGGGTTGCCTCATAGACCCTGTTGAGGTAGCTGTAGTCCTCCTCTAAGTCGGCGAGCTTTTGCCTCAGCTGGGCTGCCTCGGCTATCAGCGCATCATGCCTAGACCTTAGATCATCATGCCTAGCCTTCAGATCATCATACATCGACTTATACGTCCTGAGTTCGGATAATGCTGACTCATAATCTCTGAGAAGGGAGCTATACTGCTCCTCCAGCTTGTTAAACTGCCTCGTGAGGGAGTCATAGAGCATCCTCACCCTCTCCAAGTCCATGATGGTTGATTGATGCTTACTGCTCAACGACTCATAGGAGCTCTGCAGCCTCGAGTAATCCTCCTGAAGCTTCCGATAATCATCCTTCAGATTCTGGTATGATTCCTTTATGGATAGATAGTTGGCGAGGAGCTGGTTATAATTGTCCTTTAGCTTGCTTAGCTCTTGGCTCTTCTGATCAAGCTCCTTCTCGAGAGCGCTTATCTTACTCTCCAGATTAGAGACCTTGCTCCGCAGAGTGCTCACCTGAGACTCTAGCTCGGCATAGGTTTCAGCCCTTACAATAGACATGTAGAACTCGTGCGAGAGCCTTCTACTACCATTATAGTAGAACTCTATCTCAGCTCTCAGATATGGGTCAACGGGCCTCGCCCTTGGGATGCATACGGGTATTGATTTTGATATCGTGGAGCCGGCCCCGAGAATGTCAGCGCTTATGATTGTGTCGCTGTAAAGCGTTCTAACGCCCGAGTTCTCGTGATAGAATATGGAGAATGAAACTTTGAGATCTGTTAAAGTTTTATGGGCCTTCATCCAGAAGTTTATCGTGAAGCATGTGCTCGTCTTGACCTCGACCGGGTAATCAAGCCTATACTCTAGGTCGTTCTCGACTGTTGAGAAGCCTTGGGCTGATAGGGGCATGACGAGTGAGGCTATCAAGACCATTACGGAGATAAGCCAGATTAGCCTGATGGGTCTCATGGCCACGTTCTTCGGTATAAAGAGAGTGAGGATCTGGGTAATAAGCTACTCCATACATGAGTGCTACAGTGCTGGATGTAGCGGCATGTAGCACCGGAGGGAGGCTCACGGACATAGAAAGCTGGAGAGGGTATCTTATTAGGCAGTCGGACTCGCTAAAAATAAAGTAATCTGTGGTTCCCTTCTTATACGATCACGGTTTTTATACCAAGCAATTTGCAGGCCTCAGCTATAGGCTCAACATAGTCCCCGTGAATTAGGCTTGCATGATGTATGAATCCCTCCTCTATCAGTGTTCTATAGAGCTTATCTAGGTCGGGGACCCTCACCCAGACCCAGCTCCCCCTGAACTCCGCCTCCTCCTCGATTGCTTCTCCACGAGTTATAAGCATCTTGAACTCTCCTCGATACTCGACGAGCCTGCATATCGTTACTGGCCCCGGCTTAAGCCTGAACTCCGCGGTTCCATAGGATCTCTCGACCCCAACATCCCGATACATGATGCTATGGTACCTTAATGCTGCTGGGCATCCTGTGCAGACAAGCCCTGGTGGAGCATTCCCACAATGCCATGCTAGGAAGACATTTGGATTCTTCGGATGCTGAATAGTCCAGTCTATGAAGTGTGGTGGAGTGGTTTCTAGGGATGCCTCATATTGGACTAGCATCGTGAGGGCCCCATAGATATCGACCTCGCAGGAGCACATTATGCCGGACTGGGTAAGCCTTCCCATGACAAAGCATGGGCTTATGCCATAGTATTTCTGGATCTCCGTCCAGCATCGAATACCCATCCCTGAGAGCCTCCGATCCTTGGCAAGCCTTCTCAAAACAACCTCCAGTTTCGCCATCTTCAGTAGCGCCTCGGAGGATACCTGGGAGACGTTTATCACGCGCCTCATATCCTCAAGGATGCTCTTTACATCCGGATCATCGTCCTTTAGGGCCCTAGCCTCCTCGATGACGCCGAAAAGCGATTCATGAACCACCCTCTGCTTAAATCTCCTGACCATCTCCACCTCATTAAATGCGACAGTCTCGAACCTCTCGGGCCTCGGGCCCACGAGACCAATTCTAGCACCTATGAACCTACTGACTATCGCCGCAGCTCTAGCAAATGTCTCGACCCTCTTCTTGAAGCCATCCTCCTCCGGGAAGAAGATGCCTAGGAAGGTGAAGGGTATCATCCTACGATAGAGGCCCGATGCGAGGGATAGAGTTCCACAGAAGGAGTCTGACCGCCTAAAGCCTCCCGGTAGAAGCTCGGGCTCCTTGGTCCCGAAGACCGCGATCGGGTATCCCCTGAACTCCTCGGCCACCCTCGCTCCAGCGAGCTCATCCCCAAACGTCATCGTCCCTATTAACAGCCCATCAACATTCTCGCGCTTAAACAGCTCTATCACCTTCTCAGCGTCATCATCATCCCATACGAGACCCATCTTCGTCAAATCCTCGCTGGGATAAACTAACTGGACACCAGGAATCCTTGATACACTTTCAATAACCCTGCGCCTTATCTCAACACCCCACTTCTCATCAAAGGGGTATCTATGGAGAGGGACAAAACCTAGCCTAACAGTTCTCATCAAATAATGGTATGGATGTCAGTTGCTTAAATAATTTTCACAAGCTATGGCTTTACCCCAAAACTCTCAGACTCCTGTTCTATAAGCGCGTTATAAGCCTCTAGGGCGATTAGCTTCAGCTTTTTAACCGCCTCCTCTACAGCACTTTGTCCAAATGTACTTGTTCCCGCAATAATTACATTTGCCCCTGCATATACTATCGAGGAGACGTTAGTGAAATCTACACCGCCGTCAACGGCTATATCTTTCCGCAGCCCCTGCTTGATCATAAGGCTCCTCAGGCTTCTAATCTTATCCATCATTTCCGGGATGAATTCCTGCCCCCCAAATCCGGGCTCCACTGTCATCAATAAGATCATGTCAGCATATTTCACAATATATTTTATGGCTGAGAGCGGGGTTGCGGGATTCAGGGCAACGCCCACGCCAACACCCCTTCTCTTAAGGTGATCTATCAATCGAAACGGATAGCGGCAGGCTTCAATATGGAATATCACGATATCCCCGCCGGCGTTTATCACAGGCTCGACGAGGTCCTCGGGCCTCTCAACCATTAGATGGACGATGAAGGGGAGGCTTGACCCGCTTCTCAAGGCCTTAATTATCATCGGGCCGAAGCTTATATTGGGGACAAAGTGCCCATCCATGATATCGAAGTGAAGCATGTCAGCCCCGCCTTTCTCGGCCTTCTTCACTTCTTCCTCAAGCCTCCTGAAATCGGCTGAGAGGATAGAGGGAACTATCTTCGGAGGAGGGATTAGAAAGGTATCATGCCTCAAGGTCATATAACTCAGCCTAAAAGTTGATAATAGCTCTTTCCAAGCTTACATCAAAAAGAGGGAGGGAGCAAGGAAAATAGAGAGATTAGTGGCTTCAGAATATTGTTCTCTCGGTCTTAGCATCGAATATATGGATCTTGTCCATCAGGAGCCCGACCCAGACCTTACCCCCGATCGGAGGAAGCCTCGTGGTCACGGGTGTTATTGCCTTGAGGAGGTATTCTCCAGCCTTTAGGTCCACGACATAGCTGGAACCCATGGGCTCAACCACATAGACATCCGCCTGGAACACGGAGTCCGGAGCCCTTTCCATCGATAATGTCATGTATTCAGGCCTGAACCCTATCACTACTTTGTCGCTCGTTGCACCCTCCTTGACGAGCCTAGCCAGATCTTGTGGGAGTGGGAGCTCGAATACCCCAGCATCAAGTATTATCCGTGAGTCCCTCTCGACTATCGTCGCATCGACGAAGTTCATGGGTGGGCTTCCGAGGAAGCCTGCGACGAATATATTCGCGGGCTTCTCATAGACCACGTGGGGCTCATCATATTGGAGGATCTTGCCCTTATCCATCACCGCGATCCTATCTCCCATAGCCATGGCCTCGGCCTGATCATGCGTTACATAGATCGTCGTTATTCCCAAGTCCTTCTGGAGCTTCTTGAGCTCAGCCCTCATGTAGACCCTCAGCTTGGCATCCAAGTTGCTCAGGGGCTCGTCCATCAGCCATACCTGCGGGTTCCTCACAAGAGCTCTTCCCAATGCTACTCGCTGCTGCTGGCCTCCGCTAAGCTGCCTCGGCTTCCTATCTAATAGGTCCTCGATCCTGAGTAGCCGGGCAACTTCCTTAACCCTCCTATCAATCTCATCCTTCGGATACTTCCTCATCTTGAGTGGGAAGGCGAGGTTGTCGTATACGGTCATATGCGGGTATAGAGCATAGCTCTGGAACACCATCGCAATATCCCTATCTTTGGGCGGAAGATCATTCACAAGCCTATCCCCTATGTATATCTCACCCTCATCAGGCGTCTCAAGCCCCGCGATGCACCTGAGAGTCGTCGTCTTACCACATCCTGACGGCCCCAGCAGGATCACGAACTCGCCATCCCTCACCTCGAAACTAACACCATCAACAGCAATAGTCTTCTTGTCAAAGACCTTGCGAAGCCCAACAACCCTCACACCAGCCAAATAACTTAACCCCCTAAATATTTGCGAAAAGACCTATATATAAGCATAATTTCTAGACCTTATAACAAAGACAAAAATAAGTCAGCATGACCTTGACACTATTACATAAGCAGGTTGAGGCTTCTCTTTCCATGCTTTCTTTTCTGCGATAAAAGCTTAACGTATATATAATTGTGAATCAGGTTTTAGAGGCTGGAGGGAGGATTTTGAGGATAGGAGTTTTGACTGGTGGAGGTGATTGTCCGGGACTTAACTCGGTTATCCAAGCTATTGTCTTAAGGGCGGCTCGTTATGGGTTTGAGGTCTGGGGTATCGAGGATGGCTATAAGGGGTTGATTGAGGGGAGGGCTAGACCGCTAAGGAAGGAGGATGTAAAGGGCATACATTTTGTCGGCGGCACTATCCTAGGGACCTCGAGGAAGAATCCTGCGAAGTCTGAGGAGGATATGGCTAGGGTCATTGATAATGTGAGGAAGCTTGGGCTCAATGCCCTGATAGCGATCGGCGGCGATGATACGCTTGGAGCTGCTCTCAAGCTCTATCAGCGGGGCCTCCCGATAGTCGGTGTCCCAAAGACGATAGATAATGATCTCTCCGCGACGGATTACTCGATAGGCTTCTGGACCGCTGTCGAGACTATTGCTGATGCCTTGGAGAAGCTTCATACGACGGCCAAGTCGCATAAGCGGGTTATCATAGCTGAGATCATGGGAAGGTATGCTGGATGGCTCGCGCTCATGGGCGGGCTTGCCGGCGGCGCACACGTGATCCTGATACCGGAGAAACCGCTTGACATAGATGAGGTATGCAGGGTTATCAAGGAGAGGGATGAGAAGGGTGAGGGATACACGCTGATAGCCGTGGCTGAGGGTGTCAAGATCCCTGAGACCGGTGAGCTCGCGGTCGCCGCGGCCGAGAAAGATGAGTTCGGGCACGTGAGGCTTGGGGGCATAGCGAAGTTCCTCGAGGAGGAGATTAAGAGGAGGACTGGTAGAGAGGTTAGATCAACGATCCTCGGGTATATTCAGAGAGGAGGGTCTCCATCCGCGTTCGATAGGGTTCTCGGGGTGAGACTGGGCATTAAGGCTGTCGACTTGGTGAAGGAGAAGAAGTTCGGCCACGCGGTTGTCCTTCGGGGGACAGAGATCGTGCCCGTGAAGCTTGAGGAGGTTGTCGGCCGCCCGAGATACGTCCCAGAAGAGCTCTTCGAATACACCGACATCTTCCAGGAAAGCTAGCCCCAATCGCATCTTCCAGATCTCTTTCCTCTTTTTCTTTACTTTGTTTCAAGTGTTTAAGGTTTTAAGGTTGTTGAGTTTCCCGGCTATGGGGGTTTCCTCGTGGAGCTTAAGGATGCCCATGCGCTTCCAGTTGATGAGGTTCTGCGGAGGCTTGGAACGGGCCCTAATGGATTGAGTGATGATGAGGCTCGCAAGAGGCTTGAAGTTTATGGTTATAATGAGATTAGGGAGGAGAAGCGCGTCTCAGCATTCTTCATCTGGCTGGAGCAGTTTAAGAACCCCCTTATCCTGATACTCCTCGCTGCGACCGCCATCTCCTATGTTGTCTCGGTTATAGAGGGGGAGTTTCCTGTTGATAGCATATTGATCTTCGCGATTGTGATAGCAGCCTCAACCCTCGGCTTCATCCAGGAGTATAGGGCTGAGAGGGCTATAGAGGCGCTTAAGAGGATGCTTACTCCCATGGCCAAGGTTATCAGGAGTGGCGTTGAGAAAATTATTCCCGCTAGGGAGGTTGTTCCAGGAGATCTTCTAGTCGTCTCAGCCGGAGATAAGGTTGCCGCTGACTGCAGGATCGTGGAGTGTTATGATCTCCAGGTTGATGAAGCCCCTCTCACAGGTGAGTCTGCTCCCGTCTCTAAGCGGGTTGAGCCCGTCCCGGCGGAGGCTTCTCTCCCGGATCGTGTGAATATGCTCTATGCCGGGACTACTGTTACTTATGGTAAGGGCAAGGCTGTTGTGGTCGCCACAGGCATGAGGACGGAGCTTGGGAAGATCGCTGGCGAGGTAGCGGCCATAGAGGTATCTGAGACGCCTCTTGAGAGGAGGATGAGGGATCTTGGGAGCGCTCTGGGAAAACTGGTGATAATAATCTGCATAGTGATCGCCTTGGCCCTTCTCCTCGAGGATCTTCTGGTCGTGGGCAGCGTATCCACCGGCACGATAATAAAGGTGATGCTCTTCTCGATAGCTCTCGCGGTCGCGGTGATCCCGGAGGCCCTGCCCGCGATAGTCACGGGGACGCTGGCGATAGGGATGAGGGAGATGGCGAGGAGGAATGCTCTGGTGCGGAGGATGCCAGCTGTCGAGACCCTTGGATGCGTCACGGTGATCTGCTCCGACAAGACGGGGACGCTGACGAAGGGCGAGATGACGGTCAAGAGGATCTACGTGGATGATAGGCTCTATGAGGTTACTGGAGTTGGCTACGAGCCTAGGGGCGAGATAGTGGGCGATCCCGATAGCAGAGCCTTCGAGCTCCTAATGTTGGGTGCGATGCTATGTAATGATGCCAGGCTTGTTAGGGGAGATAAGGGGTGGAGTATTGAGGGTGATCCGACAGAGGCCGCGCTACTAGTCGCCGCGGAGAAGGCTGGATTCAGGCATGAGGAGATTAGGCTAAGGTATCCGAGGCTTAGCGAGATCCTATTTAGCTCCGAGCGCAAGAGGATGACGACGATCCATGAGGTTGATGGGCTTGGCCGCGTGGCCTTCATGAAGGGCGCTGTCGAGGTCGTCCTCGATAGATGCAGGTATATTCAGGTTGGCGACGAGGTTAGGGAGCTCACAGACGAGATAAGAGAGAGGATTCTAAGGATCAATGAGGAGCTGGCCTCGAATGCTCTCAGGAATCTCGCCTTCGCTTATAAGCGGTTGGATGAATCCATATCATACTCGCCAGACGATATGGAGCGGGACATGATATTCCTCGGGATAATGGGGATGATTGACCCGCCGAGGGAGGAGGCTGTTGAGGCCGTGAAGATCTGTAAGAGGGTTGGGATAAGGGTGGTGATGATTACCGGCGACCATAAGCTCACGGCGGTCGCGATAGCCCGTGAGATGGGGATCTATAATGAGGGCGACATAGTCCTGACCGGCGAGGAGCTGGATAGGATGAGCGAGGAGGAGCTCGAGAAGATAGTTGATAGGGTTACGGTCTATGCGAGGGTCTCGCCGATGCATAAGCTCAAGATAGTTAGGGCCTGGAAGAGGAGAGGTGAGATAGTCGCGATGACGGGTGATGGCGTAAATGATGCGCCGGCTGTGAAGCAGGCCGACATAGGCATCGCGATGGGTGTCACGGGGACCGAGGTGACGAAGGAGGCCTCAGACATGATACTCCTTGATGACAACTTTGCCACAATAGTCAAGGCGATAGAACTCGGCCGATGGATCTACGATAACGTCAAGAAGTATCTCGTCTACCTCTTGGAGAGCAATATCGTTGAGATAGCTATGCTAGCTGTCGCGGCCATAGTAGGCACATATATCTTTAAGGAGCTCTCACTGCCGCTTCTCCCGATTCATATACTTTACATAAACTTGGCAACAGATGGTCTGCCGGCACTCGCTCTCGGAGTCGCTCCACCCGACCCAGATGTGATGAAAAGGCCTCCAAGAGATCCTAAGGAGTCCGTTTTTAGTGGGGAGGCAATGCCATTCCTAATAATGATACCGTCCATCAACACGCCAGTATTGCTCGCGATATACTTTATCGAATACTTCACGGCAGGCCATGCTCGGGCCATGACCATGACCTTCCTGACATTCGTCTTCCTAGAGCTCTTCGTCGCAATAAATTGCAGATCGCTGAGGTTTACGATGGTTAAAGCACCTCCACATAAGCTATTGATACTCGCGGTATTATGGGAGGCGATCCTCATAACCGTCTTAACGCTCATCCCGGCCACTCGCGAAGCTCTCCAAATAACTCTCCCAACACTTCAGGATATCTTATTTATCACCTTAATCTGCATCTCGACATTCGTGATACGTGAGGCGATAAAGATATTCATCGTACCGAGAAAGCTCCGATGGGCCGGCGAATATCCGGAGATACCCTCTTACACTAGTGCATGACCTTGAAAGGCAATCCTTCCAAATGAATTGTCTTCATGTAGGAGACCTCAATGCCGAATCCGGATATCATGAGCTAAGCCGTCTGAGATTTTTCTGATTAGAGGTCATTGGGGATCCTCATATCAATAGTCCAGCAAGTCTTTGCATTTTTATGAAAACTTGCTTATAGCTCGAAAGCTGTCTTATTCCCTGCGTTTTTCGTTAAAACATTAATTAGGATGGATGTTTATGAGGGCTGGAAATGTGGAAGCAGGAGCTAAGGGCTCTTGAGGAGGAGAGGAGGAAGGTCCTTGAGAGGATAATGGGGCTCTCGAGCTTTGAGGGCTTCGATGCGCAGAAGTGGGAGGAGCTTAAGAGGCTCGTCTACGAGCCCCTACCACTCAGCGTGGACGTAATTGTTGATGATACTACGCTGAGGGAGGGCTTCCAGATGGCCGGTCTGCTGAACCCTAGGCCGGAGGAGTATCTGAGGATAGCCATGATGCTCAGGGAGATCGGGATAGAGAGGCTGGAGATAATGATGTATACGAAGACGGATAGGGAGGCTATAAAGCTGATGAAGAATGAGGGGCTCACTCCGCTCCTTGCTGGATGGTGTAGAGCGAATAGGGCGGATATAGACATGGCGTTGGAGCTGGATCTACAGCAGGTGGGGATCTCGCACCCAGTCTCCTACATACACTTCAGCAAGTGGCCAGACACACCCCTAGAGGATCTCGTGAACAGGGTTGTAGACGCCGTTACATACGCGAGGGAGCATGGTCTTAGAGTCTTCGTGCATGGAGAGGATAGCACTAGAGCTGACTGGAGGTTCGAGAGGATATTCATTAATGCAGTCGCGGAGGCCGGCGCCGAGGTCTACAGGATCTGTGATACCATTGGGTGCGGTGTATCAGATCCACGTGCACCGCTCCCGAGGGGGATACCGGAGAAGATTAGGAGGATCAAAGCCGAGACCAAGATACCGTACGTGGAGATGCATGCGCATGATGATCTTGGAAACGCTGTGGAGAACACGATGGCGGCGATCAAGGCTGCTGACGGGCTCTATGACAAGGTATATGTCAGCACGACATTCTTGGGCCTAGGGGATAGGGCTGGAAACGCCGAGACAGAGAAGATTATCATGAACTGCTATATGCATTATGATGTCAGGAAATGGAACCTGAAACCCCTGAGAGAGCTCGCGGTCTATATAGCCTCGGCGCTCGGATACCACCTCCCGATAAACAAGGCCATAGTAGGGGATGGCGTCTTCGCCCACGAGTCTGGCATACACCTCCACGGGATATCGAAGCTGCCCCTAACATATGAGCCGTTCCCACCCGAGCTGGTGGGCCAGAGAAGATCAATAGTGATCGGCAGGAGGTCCGGGAAGCATGGAATAAAGCTCAAGCTCGAGGAGATCCTCGGGAGGAAGGTGGATGAGAACGATCCAAGGCTCATGAACCTTGTCGAGATGATAACCAACGAGTTCTCAACGCGGGAGAGGAGATATCCGATAGGTGAACAGGAATTCAGGTTGTTCGCGAAGAGGGCTGGATTCGAGGTCTAAGTGGGGTAATGGTAAAATTAAGCGCAAATCGTGGTCGGGTGATTAATATGGGTAAGAGGGCTGCGCTCATACGTGGAGATGGTGTCGGCCCCGAGCTAGCTGAAGCAGTTATGATGATCCATGAGGCTGTGGGCAGCGAGGTCGAGATAATACCGGTCGAGGCGGGCTATGAGTGGTGGCTGAAGCATGGCGGGGACTCCCTGATACCGAGGGAGACTTGGGAGGTTCTCGAGCAGTCGGATGCGGTTCTCAAGTGCCCGACCACGACGCCGCCGGAGATAAAGCATCTAAGGAGCGTAGCGGTCAGCATTAGGCAGAGATTTGACCTATACGCGAATATCAGGCCCATTAAGACCTTGGGCGGGATCAAGGGAAGGCTCGGGCCAGTCGATCTAATATGCGTCAGGGAGGCCACGGAGGGGCTCTACGCCGGGATAGATGTAAGACTCTCGCCCGACGTCGCAATCGCGATCAGGAAGATAAGCAAGAGGCAGTCGCTAAGAGTTGCGAGAAAGGCATTCGAGATAGCAAGGGAGAACGGCTGGAATAAGATCGTTGTGGTCACCAAGAGGAATATCCTGAAAGAGACGGATGGACTCTTCATAGAAGCGGTCCAAGAAGTTGCAAAGGATTATCCCGAGATAACTTGGGAGGAGTATTTCATAGATAATCTTGCTCAGCAGCTCGTCAAGAATCATGAACGATTTAACCAGACCGTGATCCTAGGGACGAACCTCTTCATGGATATAATAAGTGAAGAGGCTTCGGCCCTTGTCGCAAGCATAGGAATAGTTTATTCCGCGAACATGGGCGATAGCTATGCCATGTTCGAGCCAGCGCATGGAAGCGCTCCGAAATACAAGGGACAGTATAAGGTGAACCCCACGGCCACGATACTCTCCTATGCCTGGATGATCGGATACCTTGGCGAGAAGGAGAAGATGAACATTATATTCAGGGCGACGGAGGATGTTATAGCTGAGGGAAGACATATAACATATGATCTCGGCGGAAATGCCTCGACACTTGAGATGACAGAGGCTATAGCCGGAAGAATAAAGACATTGCTCGAGAAGGGCTATTAACAGATCTATCTTTTCTCCATGCTTACTCTGATTAGCTCCCCATCGGACACTTCTTTCAAGCGATTCAAGCCCTCGACAACTCTACCGAGGGGCTTAACCTTGCTATAGGCAACCGGCCGCTCATCCTTGCTTATCGGGGTTGGGCCGAAGAATATGCAGAGGCAGTTTCCATCAGGCCAGTAAGCCACCTCACCAACCTCCATCAATGTCCTCTCACCCTTGAGCCCGAGCTTTGCCGGCAGCTCAAAATACACCTCATCACCCCATCTCTCAGCCTCAGCCTCGAATGGCGAGCTCTCTAGAAGCTTCTCTAGCTCCGGCTCATCCACCAGCTCACAAACCACCCTAACACCAGAACTAAATTCAAGGCTAACTATGTAAGGCATGCCTACCCAGAATAAGCGAAGACAACCGCGCTAAATACCTTATAGCAGGCCAGAATCTTCAGCCCGATGAAAAGCTTGAGAAGAATAAGTGGTAGATGTTCACCACCCCTATAGCTGCTTCAGCTCCTCGATTATCCTCGTCCCGGACCTTGTTCCAATCCTATCAGCCCCAGCCTCTAAGAAGCTGAGAGCCTGCTCCCCGGTTCTTATGCCACCAGCCGCCTTTATCTTAATACGCGGCGGTAACACGCTTCTCAGGAGCTTCACATCCTCTATCGTAGCCCCGGAGGACCCAAAGCCGGTTGAGGTCTTGACGAAGTCCGCGCCAGCCCTCTCAGCAATCCGAGCCGCAGCAATCTTCTCCCCATCAGTCAAGTAGCAGCACTCAATTATTACCTTCAGGATGTTGCCGCCTATCGCCCTCTTAACTTCCCTGATTTCCTCCTCAACATAGTCATATCTCCTCGACTTAAGCATCGGCAGACTTATCACCATGTCAATCTCAGATGCACCTTCCTCCACCGCGCGCCTAGCCTCCTCCACCTTCACCTCCTTAAACGTCGAGCCAAGCGGAAAACCAACAACAGTACAGACTCTAACATCAGATCCGCTTAAAAGCCGATACGCCAGCGGGACATATATCGGATTAATACAAACCGCAGCAAACCTATATCGAACAGCCTCATTGCATAATCTCCGAATATCATCCTCCGTAGCATGAGGCTGAAGCAAGGTATGATCTATCGCCTTAGCAACCAGTTCGATAGTCCACTTATTTTTCTTCATAATAGAAATCTGTTTTCATATTTTAAAAGCTTTCTTTTATAAGCTTTTTAAGAAGAAAACGCATTTTTCAAAAATTGAGGCAAGTTAAGATTGATAAATTGTTTGATTGAACTTCAGAATCTCTCGACGGCTGTTATCGTCATTCCTCCATCAACGACTATTGCTTGCCCAGTAACGTAACTTGCCTCATCACTTGCTAGGTAGATTGCTGCACCGGCTATGTCCTCTGGCTTCGCGAGCCTTCCGAGAATGCATCTTGACGCCATTCGCTTCCGCTCACTTTCATCCGTCACTGCGTAAAGGAGGGGCGTCTCAGTCGGCCCAGGACATATAGCATTCACCCTAATATTATATGGTGCTAGCTCAACAGCCATCGCCCTCGTAAGCGCTAAGACGGCACCCTTTGACGCGGAATATGCTGCGTGCCCAGGCTCCCCCACTATAGCAGCCTTTGATGATATGTTGATTATGACTCCACTTCTTCTCTCGATCATATGAGGCACGACTACCTGCGATGGGATTACCACTCCTAGAACATTAACCTTAAAGAGTATTTCCCAGAACTCTAATGGCTCTTCCCAAAATGGTTTCCCTCGGTAAATACCAACATTATTCACCAAGATGTCTATTTTCCCATACCTCTTGAGCAGTTCGGAGACTATTTCCTGGATCTTATCACGTGATGTTACATCACCTTGAAAACCTATAGCTTCTCCACCACTTTCCCGTATCCTTTTAGCAGCCTCCTCCACTCTATCGCCAGCAATATCAATTATTGCGACTTTGGCTCCCTCACCCGCGAACTTTGAGGATATCGCAAACCCTATCCCACTTGCTCCGCCAGTCACTATAGCGACTCTATCCTTCAGTCTCATATGTCTTATAATCAAATCAGAGTAACTTAAATCTTTGCTCTATGATGTTTTTCAAGCCCCAGAAGCCGAGGAAGATATGACTTATTGGGGGAAAATGGAATTATATATTATGAAAAAAGAGTAAGTGCTGGATTACTCTATTGGTAACTCCACTGGCTTATGTTCTTTTATCGACTTTATGGCGGCTAGTGTTGCCTCTAAGGCTTTTTTACCATCTTCACCCGTTACTTCAGGTTCTCGATCCTCGATTATCGACTTTATGAAGCTTTCAGCTTCAGCTATGTAAGCTTCTCTGAACCTATCTCTCCAGCTATGGAATGGCTCTGTCGTTATTTTTTGATCCTTGTGGCAGACTAGTAGACTTGTCCCTTGGACCTCGCCTATCGTGAGTAAACCTTCTGTTCCAAGTACTTCGACTCTAGCATCATATGCATAGTTGACTGGGCAGCCACCGTCAATTATTCCAAATCCGCCCCTCTGGAATCTAGCCATAACGGCAACGATGTCGTGAAATCCGGGGAACTCCTCAGCTACATCCGGCCTTAGCAGCGCCGCCGCGTCAGCGTAAATAGTTTTGAATTCATCGTTCATAAACCACCTAAGCGTGTCAAAGTCGTGGCTATTGACCTCTGCTACCATGCCTAAGCCCGTCTTCGGATCTAAGGCCCATCTTGGAGGGAGCCCAGGGCCCCTCCCAACGGACTTCACCAAAACCGGCTTCCCTATTACTCCTTCATCAATTAATGATTTGGCCCTTCTGAATTCTGGGTCAAATCTACGCATGAAGCCTATCTGGAGCTTCACATTATTCCTCCTAGTGATTGAGATCATTTCATCTGCTTCTTTTAGTGTCAGGGCCATGGGCTTCTCGCAGAAAACGTGCTTTCCTGCCTCTGCCGCCTCAACTGTTAAAGAATGGTGCGTGAATGTTGGAGTGGTTATGAAGATCGCGTCAAAATCCTCCCTCTTTATGGCATCCGTGAGACTTTCATAATAATTTATACCGCCAAGAAGGCTTGCTAGATTCTTTGCAGCCTCTAGGTTCGCGTCAACAATCGCCACGACTTCTGCCACGCAGATTCTAAAAGCCAAGTTTGCCCCATGAACCTGCCCTGTCCTACCAGCTCCAACAATACAGACTTTAACTTTCCTCGTTTCTATATCACCCCGGCATTACGCTTGGATGCCCGCTTAAAAATGTTATTTATGCAGAAAGCTTCTCAAAAAGTTGTTCGCTCATCTGAATTCCTGCTGTTCCTAGGAAACTTTATGATTTAATCTAGCCAAAGTATGTATATTGAATTGTCTAGAGAAGATCTTCTCGAGAAATTAAGAAAGAAGGTCGAGAATTGTAGGAAGTGTGTTTTGTGGAGGACTAGAAATAGGCCTGTTTTTGGTGAAGGGCCTGTTGATGCAGGGATAATGATTGTTGGCCTGGGGCCTGGGAGGCAGGAGGATCTTCAGGGGAGACCTTTTGTCGGTGCTGCTGGCAGGTTTCTGGATCAGCTTCTGGCTGAGGCTGGATTGAGCAGGAGCAAGATCTATATCACGAACGTTATCAAGTGTTTTCTGCCCGAGAATAGGGCGACTGAGGATCAGATCAAGTCCTGTACCCCGTATCTGGATCAGCAGATCGAGATTATTCAGCCTATGCTGATAATAGCCTTGGGGAATGTCGCGGCGTGTTATCTGCTTGAGAAGTTTGGCTTGAGATGCGAGTCAATGGAGAGGGTTCATGGGAGGGTTTACGAGGTTTCAAGCCTGACTTTAAGCCTCCGCATAATCCCCATGTATCATCCGGCCTCGGCTCTTAGGAATCCTGGGCTCCGAGGCAGGCTCATCGATGATTGGAGAGGGCTTGGCAAGGTTATTAAGGATCTCGGGCTGGCGGGTTAACCTTAATACCTCGATCGCCCATCTCAATATTGATGAGGGTTAAAGTGAAGTACTTCGCTTCGATGAGGGAGCTCTTCGGCGTTAGCGAGGAGGAGTATGAGGTTGAGAAGGGGGTTAAGCTCGTGGACCTGCTGCTCAATCATATTCCGAGTAGGCATGCACATGTGGCCGATATCTGGAGGAATAAGGTGGAGAGCTTCATGAAGGGCGAGGAGGCGAGCTACATAGTTATCGTGAATGGTGATAGGGCTAGGCTTGACCAAGAGCTGAAGGATGGCGACGTAGTCGCGGTTCTCCCGCCGGTTGGCGGGGGCTGAGACTACCCCCCGGAAACCCAGTACTCCCCCTCATCAGTTATCTCCTTCTTCCATATTGCCGCCTCTCTCTTCATCCTCTCGACCGCGTCTCTCAGCGTATTGAAAACCTCTTCTCTATGGGCTCCAGCTACCACGATGTAGACTATGTCCTCTCCAACTGAGAGTTCTCCTACTATGTGATGTATTCTTACATCCACGATTCCAGGCCTCTCAAGTAGCTCTTGTGCGATGCGTTTTAGGCTCTTCTCGGCCTCCTCGCGATATGCCTCAAGGACCAGCTTTCTAACCCTCCCACCTCTCATGCCTCTGCCTCTGACAATTCCTATGAAGCATGCGATTGCTCCCGCCTCGCCAAGCTCCGGGTTCTCTCTAACCCTCCTAAGTATCTCCTCGAGGGTTATCTCGCCCTTCCCATGCACGCCGACACTATAGGCACCCATGACCTTTACCACCCATAACACCATCTTTAATGATGTCTTGAGCCTTCTAAGAACCTTCCTTAGGCGCTGCTGGAGGCCTCAGCAATGCCTTAAATAATAATTGCGTTTAGGAATTATCTCAGGGCTTGGTTTGAGGCGTGGTCGCGGGGGCTTAAGCGAGCTTTTATCGGCGCTTATCCTCCTCAGCATCTCCATAGCTGTAGCGTTCATTATGGTGTATTATCTGCCCGTTGTATCGCCTCCCAGCGTTAAGCCTTGGCTAAGGCCAACCCTGATAACCGCATTCGAGGACTCGGATAACGTGAAGATCTATCTCTACAACCCACACTCAGAGAACATAAAGGTGGTTGAAGCGTGGATCGGCGACACGAGGCTCACGCCAGATTGCCCTGATAACGAGTGTATTATCGAGCCGAGAACATATGAAATTGTAACAATAAGCGTCTCCGGATCCGTATCTTCCATTCTCCTGAGGTTTGATACTGGCGCCTGGATGGAGGTAAGATTTGGTTGATAGCTGGGAATTTTGAGGGTATATCTTGCTCATCCCATCCGCTCCACCCAGTTATATCTATCGTGTTCTACGACATTATTGGAGGAGGTGTTTTGGTTGGCTGAGCTGAAGGGTGAAAAGGAGGTTTCTAGGGTTTTCGCGGAGTATCATGTTGGTGATGCTGTTGTCAGGCTTAGGCAGCGGGATAACGCGTTATTCTATGAGGTTGAGGAGCCCGCCTTGACGGAGAGGGTTAGGAAGCTCTTGGATCAGGCCATGGATGAGTATGTGAAGAGGGGGATTGAGCCTGAAAAGCTTGCCGAGAAGTACTCAAAGAGGCTTGGGTCATCCGAGGCCCTCGCATTCAGATATTATCTCCTGAGGGAGCTTAAGGGGTTCTCGAAGCTTCATGTCTTCATGTATGATGATCAGATAGAGGATTTCACGATAACGATGCCCGGGCCCGTGAGGCTGATTCATAGGCTTGCGCCCCATTATGAGTGGATTGAGAGTAACGTAGTTGTTGAGTCGGATGAGGAGCTGGATAGGCTGGTCAAGCTAGTAGTCGAGAGGTCTGGTGGGTCGATAACCCCCGCGAGCCCTGTCGTCGAGATACTTACGCCGAGCTTTGATAGGGTTGCGGGTGTCTTGAGGGGTGAGGTCTCACTACACTCGAGTATAACTGTCAGGAAGTTCCCGAGGCGGCCATATAGCCTTGCGAGGCTGGTGAGGCTTGGGACTCTTAACTCAGAGGTTGCAGCGGCCCTCTGGCTCGCCGTCGAGCTCAAGTGCAATGTGATCATCGCGGGGCTTACTGGAAGCGGTAAGACGACTCTGCTAAACTCCCTCCTACTCCAGCTACCCAGAAACTATAAGATCGTGACCATCGAGGAGCACCCCGAGATAAATCTTAAGGATCATCCGGGCTGGCTCCCCCTCTATGCTAGGCTTCCAACGAGCCCGGCCGCGAGGCAGACGGCCATACCATTGACGCAGCTATTGAAGGCCGCGCTTAGGCATAGACCGACGGTGATAGCTGTCGGGGAGGCTAGGGCTGAGGAGGTTCAGGACATGATCACGGCGGCGTCCGTGGGGCATGGGACCGCCACAACTCTCCACACAGACAACCTCGACCACATGTTGAAAAGGCTCACAAGCCACCCCATGAACCTGAGACCCGATCAGTTGGCCCTGATAGACTACGCCGTCTTCATAGTCAGGATGCCCGATGGCAGGCGGCGTGTAAAGGAGATCTATGAGAACATATCGGGAAACTGGGAGCTCGTCTACGACTATGAGAGCAGGAAGTTCAAGCTTCCGGAGAAGATAGGCCAGAAGCTCGCCACGACCCATCGGGGCCTCGAGCCTTATGAGCTGGCGGCTCTAGAGATTAGGAGGAGGGCTGAGCAGCTCAGGGCTCAGGCTAGGAGGGAGGAGGTGGTGACGACTGTTTAATCAGCTCCTAGGATACCTACTCAACATAAATACCCTGATGATTAGCGCGCTGATAGTTCTTCTAGCCCTGCTCCCGATAGCGTTGAAGAAGGAGAGGGCTGCAAGGCTCGAGGAGGAGCTCCCAATATTCCTGAGCTATCTCTATGCGAGGCTTGAGGCTGGATGGAGCTTGAGAAGGGCTCTGGAGGCTGCGGCGGCTGAGAAGACGCTCATGCCAGCATTCCATGAGGAGGCCGCGAGGATAATTAGGCTGGCTGAGAGGAAGGGTGATTTGCCGGGAGCTCTACTCGATTACAAGACGCCAAGCCCGAGAGTCACGAATATTCTCAGGTCGATTGGTGAGGAGGCTTTCACGGGCTTCGACCCGGCTACGAGGGTTCAGGTCCTGCTTTGGGATGAGGAGGAATATGCCGCTGAGCGGGCTAGGAAGAAGGCTGAGAGCGCGGAAAACTTGGCCGAGGCTAGCCTAACCGTCATGATCCTTATCCCATTATTCATATCATTTACGGCATTCTTCGGCGGGAGCCTCGAGCTAATCTTCCCAATAGTCGTGTTATCCTCGATCGCGACATACATAGCCTCCGTGGCCCTCCAAGGCGTCCCGATAGTAATTCTTTCGTCTAAGGTTAGGAGGATTATACCGGCTCAACTCGCCCTGATAGCCGCCGCGATCGCCATCTCGATCCCGGCGAGGGGGCTCTCGCTCGCCAATCCGATGATATACCTCGGACTGGGCGCTGGGCTGGTAGTCCTTTCGATACCGGCAGGCCATGAGGTTAGGAAGGCGATCTTGGAGATGGAGGGTGGGCATCTGCTGGCGCAGGGATTGGCCACAAAGCTCCAGCTCGGCTACCCGGTCGAGAGATCGTTCCAGCTCATCCGAGATGGAAGGG
The DNA here is from genome assembly GCA_964637915.1 of uncultured Nitrososphaeria archaeon. GTDB lineage: Archaea > Thermoproteota > Nitrososphaeria_A > Caldarchaeales > Wolframiiraptoraceae > Wolframiiraptor. Next base: position 20,921 of record CAZWXN010000002.1, read on the forward strand.
TTGTGGAGCAGGTTAGGAGGGTCTCGCTGGGGATTGAGACTGATCCGAGGAGTAGGCAGCTTCACCTCGTCCTCTCGACGATTAAGGTTGTGAGGGATAGCGGTGCTGGTGGGAAGGCGCTCGAGATCGTGGCTAGGACTGCCCAGAGGCTCTACCACGCATACCGGGATCTACGAAGCAGGCTCAGATTCTATGAGATAATCAGCATGGCGGCCGGCCCCATAGTTCTAGTAATGAGCTTCGCGATAACTAGGCCTCTTAAGGAGTTCTCCGCGAGATATGCTGCCACGGTGGCGGAGGGCGGTATGAGCATCCAGCTAGCCCCCCTCTTCGGCGGAGCCGCCCTCGAGAATATTGGAGCTCTCCTGCTTCCAGTAAGCATTCTCCTAGCCCTAATCCTCGGGCTGGCAGTCTCGAAGCTCTGCGACCACACCGTGGCCAGCACTTGGAGGTCTGGGGTCGGCGTTATCGCCACTACCTTGATATACCTGGCTTTAGAGCCCTATTGGTGAGCCGCGTTAAGGGTAGAGGGGAATGAGTCCAACTGATATCCTCCAGCTCCTGCAAAGGCTCGAGGTCCTGATAATTATAGCGGCATCCATAGCGGTGATCATAACTGTGATCATAATGTTGAGGAAGAGGGGGAGGGGTGAAAAGAGGTCGAGCGCCTTGGAGGGGCTGGATTCTATTAAGGTGATCTCGGGACTCGAGGAGGCCGTGGGAGAAGAGAAGCCGGCGCTCACAGAGAAGGGTGCGGGGGAACTCTCCGAGGAGGAGCTTTCTAAGCTCGAGGCAAGAGTCATAGAATCTCTGATGATTAGGGGTGCTCTTAGGCCCCTCCCAATCCCTGGCAGCAAGGAGGGTGGTCATTACCCGGAGCTCGCAGGAGCCTCAGAGAGGGATGCACAGCGCGTGATCAGGGGGCTTATCGAGAAGGGCTTGGTAATTGAGGCTGAGAGGGAATTCTCGGCAGTCGCCTGCCCGATATGCGGCTCGTGCATGCAAGTAGCATTTATATCATGTAGGAATTGCGGCTCATTCAGGATTGAAGAGACGAGATACTATAGGCATACATGCGGCTACATTGGGCCCGAGTCAAGCTTCAAGACCAAGCTCGGGTTCATCTGCCCACACTGCGGGGGGACAGAGAACATAGAAGCCTATTATAGGAGGTATCGGTGCCCTGATTGTGGTGCCGAGTTCGAGGAGCCTAATATCGCGTTCAGGTGCGGGTCATGTGGTTCACTCTATGATGAGCAAACTATGGAGATCAAGCCGTTCAGGAGGATAGAGTCATCAAGGGAGATGCTGGCCGAGTATGAGAAGATTAGCAACGCCGTCAATAAACAGATCGAGCTCCTGAAGCAGCGGGGATATGAGGTTGAAGGGCCTGTAAGCCTAGTGGGAGAGTCCGGCGTCATCCACAAGTTCGCTGCGGTTGCCAAGAGGGGTGATGAGACCATAGCAATTATATCATCCTTCGGCGAGCCCCTGACACAGGTCTTGATAAGGCTCGGCGTGGCTAGAAGCGACCTAAAGCTAGGCAAGATAATTCTCGTGACAAGCAATAGGCCGACCGCGCCGGAAAGGGAGTTCGCGAGGAGCCTCGGGATAGAGATCGTCGAGGTGGCTTAGGCTACTGAGCCTCCATCCTCGCAGAGGCCCTGATCCTTCTAATGATCATTCTCAGGATCACCGGTATCGCTGTTATGGCTGCCAGCGCTGACACGAGTATTATGAAGCCCTGGAATGGAAGTATGAGGCCGAGGAGGTTTATGGCCTCAAGCTCTATGATCGCGGTCTCTCCTGGGCGGATGACCTTGCTCATTTTTAGCGGCCCATGCCAGACCTCCAGCTGATACGCGCTGAGATATGGTATCCCGGAGAATACTGCAACTCCATCAGGGCCCGATCTCCCTTCACCTAGAACTATTCCTGAGACCTGTAGTCTCGCGGATACTCCGGGAAGCGGGGTCCCAAGCATGTCAACCACCTTAACAGCAACCCCCGTCAGCCTAACCTCAATCTCAACGGGTTCTCCGGCGAATGTAACATTCCCGGAGAATATTGGAACCGTTGTCCCAGGATAATATATCTTCAGGCTATAGTTCGCGAAAGGCATTAGGCTGAAGACTATCATGCCCTGCTTATCCGTGAGACCTTCACCCTTCAGGCCGGCGGGGCCTATCAACACGACCCTAGCATTGGAGACTGGCGCGCCGCCGCTCCATAATATCCTAAGCACCATATCCTTCACCGGTAGCTTGATCACATTAATGCCCGCAAGCTCCTCGATGCTCGTATTCCATGAAAGGAGCATCAGGTTCCGCTCATCCGAGATCATGAGGCTGCATGAGCCGCGTGGAACAAGTTCTATGGTGATCGAGTCGGATTGTCGCCCTACCTCATGCTTATGGCCGGATGGGTCTATGAGGATCCAGAATGCGGGGAATGGCCGCCCATCCGCTGTCTTGAGCTCGATCCTGATATTATACACGTCGGCCGTTATGTTCCAGGATCCGGAGCCTGAGATGGTTATCCGGTCATCATACACTTCGATACCCTGCCACATTATCTTGACGCGATACTCTCCTTCTGGGATGCCTGGAAAGCTCACGTATCCCCAGCGATCAGCCCTGGCCTCGATGCCGCCAAGCATCACCGAGGCGTTGCCGAGCTCAATGCCGTCCTTCGCGCATATATGAAGTGTTACCGAGTGGAGGGGTAGCTGGAGCTCTGAGGGCCTCCCCGGCTGGAAGACCCCTGAAGCCTCGGCGCATGTCCTGAGTACAGTGGAGCAGTTTAGCGCATGCACATGATAATCGCCCACTATTATCTGGGTTATGTTCAGAAGCCCTGAGCTCGAGTATAGCCTTGTCTCAGGCAGCGCTCCACGGGGGTCGAGCACCGTGAAGTTCACGGCTAGTGGTGATCCACCACTATCAACAGCCTGGACGAGCAGATCATCAACCGGGAGAATCAGCTTGAGCTTGGGCTCCTTGATCTCCGGCGAGATTGTCGGGTGATATCCGATCCAAACCCATTCATCTAGAAGCTTTACACCCATCCAGTATGCTTGTAGGGAGTGGTTTCCATTCGGGACCAGCTGATATAATGTTAAGCCGTTTTCAGCAACCACCTCAACTCCGTCCAAGATTATCCTCGCGCCATTCAGCGGCCTCTCCCTCAAATCAAGCGCCCTAACCTCTACGTTAAAGAGAAGCGTTCTAACACCCTTTGATGCGAGATCATAAGCCGTATGATGGTCTATGTGCACAAGCGGTGACTCCTGCATGAAGAGGCTGCTATTCCAGTATACTCTCACCTCATAATAATCCTCTTCAAGCCTGTAGATTCTTATAGTCCCATTATCTGGGGTGATATGCTCCCTAACATCATAATAGTGCATGAGCCTCCTGATCACGACCTTAGCGCCAGAGATGGGGTTCAAGCCATCATAATCCGTTACCGTGAGGTTAAAGCTCCTATAGGGCTGGATCTCGAAGGGCCCATGAGTTGGATAAGCCTCGAGGGTGTAATCTATCCACCCGGGATAATGGACCCTCAGATCCATGACGGGCTTGAGAAACCGCTCTTCCGGGTATATGTCTGGTGGAATGAATACGTTAAACTCGAGCACAATGGATGATCCGTGGCTGCGCCCGTTAAGTATGTAATCTATGGGGTTGAAGGCCTTAAGCTCGACATTAGCATCAGCCCTAAACGCCCAATCCCTTCCAGGATGCTTCCTCCAAGGGAACCAGAGCAGGGCATGATAGAGCTTTATGGACTTTCCTTGACAAGCTTCTTTTATCGTCAACTTCGCATCAAAGTATACCTGGCCGCCAAAGCCATAAGCATTCTTTATCTTGTAATCATAATTTTTTATCCAGCCGCCTTCCATCATCTCCTGAGCCCTATTCAAGATAAGCTCAAGATCCTGCTCAGGGATTCCTTTAAACTCCTTTTCAAAGGGTTTATCCGAAGGCTGCCTTGAGGAGCAGTCCATATTCGTTATGTTTGCTTTCAGCTTCCCCCACTCCCCCATGTACAATTCTGCTGGGAGGAGCTCGATTGAGAAGTTCCATATTGGCTGCGCGTTTGACGGTGTTATAGCTAGCTGGAGCGCGGAGAGGAAGGAGGATAATATCATGAGACAGAGGAGGATCGTGGAGATGCTGGAGCGCATGCCCTTCTAACATGAGTATAGTGGCTGGAGATAAGCTTAGCAGCCCGGGCTTTCTCGAGCAAATCTTATATACCATCTGCGAGACGAATATCCAAGCGCTCCAGGGGCGAATAATGATGGACCATGCTGGGCATGCTTGCTTGAGCCGCTTTAACAGCCTCTGGAGCTACTGGTATTTTGGCTTCTATTATTTTGCCCTGGCGTAAGGCCAGGGCCCCGCGCATGATTCCTTGGTTTTGGAGGTGTTCTACATGCTTGGGGTCCACTCTATAGATCTTCTGGAGTATCGGTTTGGGCTTGACACGTCCATAGCTTACATTCTATGGTTTTTGGGAGGTGACAGGTATGGTTTGGGGTAAGAGGGTTAGGTTGAGTAGGATAATGGAGTCGGGCAGGATGGTTTGCGTGCCAATGGATCATGGAGTCAGCTCTGGGCCATTGAAGGGCATCGACAGGATAAGGGAGATAATAAGGACGCTGGAGTCTGCTGGTGTTACCGCCATACTGGTCCATAAGGGGATTATCAAGAGCTTGGATGAGCCCCCGAGGACGGGCTTGATAATGCATGTCTCTGCTAGCACGAGCCTCTCCACCTCGCCGAACTGGAAGGTGAGGATCGCATCCGTCGAGGAGGCCATCAGGCTTGGGGCTGACGCCGTCTCAGTCCACATAAATATCGGGAATAGGGATGAGCAGGATATGCTGAGAAAACTCGGCGCGATCGCTGATGAGTGCGATGCATGGGGAATCCCATTGATAGCAATGATGTATCCGCGTGGTGAGAATATCAAGGATCCAAATGACCCGCAGGTGATAGCTCATGTTGCGAGGGTTGGCGCGGAGCTCGGCGCTGACATAGTCAAGGTGCCGATGCCATCCTTTAACCCGGATGATATTCGAGTGATAACCGAGAGCTGCCCGGTCCCTGTTGTCGCAGCTGGAGGCCCGAAGATGGATGATGACAGGAAGGTTCTAGAGCTCGCGAAAGCCGTCGTGGATGCTGGTGGAGCCGGGGTTACATTCGGGAGAAACGTCTTCCAGCATGAGAGGCCGAATGCTATCGCCAGAGCGCTTAGGGCCGTCGTGATCGAGGGCAAGAGCGTCGACGATGCCATGATGATTCTGAGGGAGCGACGATGAGGAAGGAGATAATCATCGCGCTATCCAAGCCTGATGAAAGGATCCTCGAGAGGGCGATTGCGAGAGGCATTAAGGCGGTCTACATTGATCCTGAAAAGATGCCTGAGAGGTTTCGCGGCAAGGTCGAGGTCTATCATGAGTCCGAGTCGGCCGACTGGAGGATTGTCAGGGACTTGTCAAGCATCTCGGAGAATGTTGTTCCCGAGATGGTACTTAGGAGTCCTGACGATTATGAGAGGATAATCGCGGCGGCGAGAATGGGTGCCAAGAGCATTATAGTAAGGGCTGAGGATCTGAGGATAATAGCGCTCGAGAACCTGATAACTGACTTGGCGCCGCTGGGGACGAGGATTATCGCGGCTGCGTCGCCGCTTGAGGTCGAGACGCTCTCCGGAGTTCTCGAGAAGGGTGTTGATGGCATCATAGTCCCCGTTAACAGTCCGGACGAGGTTGATCTCGTGGTAGATCAGCTCTCAGCCCCCAGCAGGCTCGAGCTGGGTGAGGCGGAGGTCGTCGAGGTCAGGGATGTTGGGCTGGGTGAGAGGGCATGCATAGATACGACGTCAATTCTCAGCGCTGGCGAGGGCATGCTTGTCGGGAGCACGTCAAGCCTGCTAGCCCTCATACATAATGAGAGTCCGGGATCCGCGCTCACGGCTCCGAGGCCCTTCAGGGTTAATGCTGGTGCGATTCACTCGTATACGCTGGTGCCCGACGGCTCCACCAAGTATCTCTCGGAGCTGAGAGCTGGCGATAGGGTCCTCATAGTCTCCAAGAGGGGTGCTAGGGTCGTGTCTGTAGGAAGGGTGAAGATCGAGCGGAGGCCGCTACGGCTCATCAGGATCAGGATGGGAGATGTTGAGGGCTCCGTGATAATCCAGAACGCTGAGACGATAATGCTCCTCGCGCCCGATGAGTCGCTTATACCCACGACCGAGATCAAACCGGGCGACAGGATCCTCGCGCATACACCGAGGGCCAAGGCGAGACACTTCGGGAGAGCTGTGGACGAGTTCATAATCGAGAGGTGACCAATTATTGAGGCCGCTGATATGCGTCAGCATCATGGGTAGGGATGAGGCTGAGCTTGAGAGGAAGATGGAGCGGGCGCTGAGCCTCGGCGGAGACCTTGTTGAGCTCAGGTTAGATTTTCTCCATGACCTCGATGTCAGCCGCCTGGAAAACATTGTCTCGAGCTTTATGGACAAGGTCATCATAACGCTTAGGCCGAGCTGGGAGGGAGGCCACTATCATGGAGGCGAGGAGAAAAGGATCGAACTATTGAAAATGTTATCCGACCTGAAGCCCGCCTACATGGATCTCGAGCTCGCGGCAAGAAACATCGCTGAAATCTCCAAGGAGCTTAGGAGAAAGTCGCGTCTCATAATATCTTTTCATGATTTCTCGGGAACGCCCCCTGAGGAGGAGCTGGCATCACGAGCCTTGGAGGCCCTAAGATATGGTGACATCGCGAAGATCGTGACTCTCTCAAGGGGAATGGATGATAATCTCGGGATTCTGCGGCTTTACCGGCTGGATGGTATACCGGCTAAGAGGCTGATAGCATTCGCCATGGGCGAGGCTGGAGTGGCGACGAGAATCCTTGCGCCCCTCCTAGGGTCGCCGATAGTCTATTCATGTTTCCCGGGCGAGGAGGTTGCTCCGGGCCAGTTGAACATAATCCATTTTAAGAGGATCTTGGAGCTGGTGATGCCGCGTTGATCAATGCCTCGACGAGGCTCTGCTGTCTTATAGGGCATCCGGTCGGCCACTCGGTCTCGCCCCAGATGCATAATGCCGCCTTTAGGACTCTTGGGCTAAACTATGTCTACCTCGCGTTCGATGTCTCGCCGGAGATGCTAGCTGATGCCGTGGCAGGGTTAAGGGCTCTCGGCGCCGCCGGCTTCAACGTCACGATACCCCATAAGGTGGCGGTGATGAGGCTGCTCGACGAGCTCGATCGCTCGGCAGAGAGGACGGGCGCGGTAAACACCGTCGTGAATCATCATGGAATCTTAAGGGGCTATAATACTGATCTTCATGGTATTCGGAGGGCGCTGGAGGGCCGGAGCCTCCCCATCTCGATGCCAGCCCTCGTGATTGGCGCTGGAGGCGCTGCAAGAGCCGCAGTGGCCGCTCTCATAGACCTCGGCTTCCGGAGAATCCTTATCGCTAATAGGACTATTGAGAGGGGCTTGGCCCTGGCTGCGGTTGCACGCTCCTTTGGAGCCTCGGCGGAGGTCTTGGATCTCGATGAGGGTAGGCGGAGGGCAGTTGAATGTGGGGTTGTGGTGAATGCGACCCCTGTCGGCATGTATCCGGATACTAGCGCCACGCTAATCGTGGCCGAGGAGATGCGGAGAGGTATTATAGTCCTCGACCTCGTGTATAATCCTCCTAAGACTAGGCTCCTGGAGGAGGCGGAAATAGCTGGAGCGGTTCCTATCTCCGGCCTCGATGTCCTAGTTTATCAGGGGGCTGAGGCTTTCAGGCTCTGGACCGGTGTGGATCCGCCGATCGAGGTCATGAGAAGGGCTGCGATCGAGGCACTGGAGGGGTATCGGGGGGATGAGGGGCGCTAGGGCAGTGGTTCATGGCGCGGTGAGTATCCTAAATGCCATACCAACATGGATTGGAGGAGCCTTGGGAGTGGATCTTTGGACCGAGGCGGAGGCCTGGATTAGTGATGATCCTGGGAGGATTGAGGCGGAGATACCGGGTGGGGAGGATCCAAGCCTCGTGATCGAGACCGCGAGGACTGTCCTCCAGCGGGCCGGGAGAGGCGATCTAGGCCTCCGGGTGAGGACTAGGTCGAATATCCCGATAGGGAGGGGGCTTAAGAGCTCGAGCGCCGCCTCAGATGCCGTGGCCCTAGCAGTTGCGAGGCTCGTTGGCCTTGAATGCGATGGAGAGGAGGTGGTGAGGCTTGCTGTCGAGGCCTCGATCAAGGCGGGCGTCACGATCACCGGAGCATATGATGATGCCTACACATGCTATTATGGTGGGATAAATATCACGGATAACAGGTCGAGGAAGGTTCTGTTGAGGAGGATGGCGCCGGAGGACTTGGTCGTGGTAATATCCGTGCCCGAGAAGAAGATCTATACTAGGTCTGTGGATGTTGGGAGGCTTAGTGCTTTTAGGGAGGTTTGTCTTAAGGCGGCGAGGCTCGCGCTCCAGGAAAAATTCTGGGATGCAATGATCTTGAATGGGCTGGCGATCGCCTCGGCCCTAGACCTAGATCCAACGCCCATCCTCGATGCGCTTAGGGCTGGGGCCATAGCCGCTGGGGTTTCCGGAACCGGGCCCGCAATAGCAGCAATCACCCCGCCCAAGAGGGTTGATGATATTCGAAAGGCCTTGAGGGATTATGGGGATCTTCTCATATGTGGGGTGAATAATTTCGAGGCGAGCTGGGAGGTGTCTGGATGAGCAGGATGATACTCGTGAGGCCGTCGGTGCTCAGGGGCGTGGCTGAGGCTCCGCCGAGCAAATCCTATACGCATCGGGCTTACGCGGCCGCCCTCCTCTCCGATGGCGTCAGCGGGATCATCAGTCCTCTCAAATCCCGAGATACAGATGCGACTAGGAGAGCCTGTATTCACTTGGGCGCGGAGATCGAGGAGGAAGAGAACCATGTCCTAGTTAGGGGTGGAAAATTTAGGACTCCCGATAATGTTATTGATGTTGAGAATTCTGGAACCACTCTCAGGTTCTTCACGGCAATCTCGGCTCATGCTCCTGACGGCTACGTGATCTTGACTGGGGATGACTCGATTAGGAGGAGGCCTATGGAGCCTCTCCTAAAGGCTCTTAGGATGCTTGGTGTCGAGTGCTGGTCGAGCAAGCTGGATGGGACGGCGCCGATAATAGTTAGGGGCGGTGGGATAGAAGGCGGCGAGGCTAGAATAGAGGGTGGGATCTCATCTCAGTTCATCTCAGCCCTAATCTACGCGTCGACTAAGTCTAGGAAAGGTGCGAGGATAATTGTCGAAGGCGAGATGGTCTCGCGACCATACATCGACGCGAGCCTAGCTGTTCTCGCGAGATTCGGGTTCCGCGTGGAGCGCGAGGGATACTGCTTCTTCGAGGTTGAGGGCGGGCAGCATGGGATGGCATGCGAGTTCATGGTTCCGGGGGACTTTGGCTCAGCCGCCTTCCTAATGGCAGGGGCATGCCTGACAGGTGGAGACATAGTCGTGAGAAACCTTAGCTTGGATCTTCCGCAGGCCGACGCCGCGATAATAAATTTCCTGAGGATGCTTGGATGCCGCGTGGAGATAATGGAGAATGCTGTTAGAGTTTATCGCGCTGGGAAAGCATGTGGAGGAGAATTTGATCTAAGGGATTCGCCGGATCTCCTCCCGATACTCGCCTGCATCGCTGCCAAGTGCTCGGAGGAAGTGGTCTTGAGAGGCGCCGCTCATGCGAGGTTCAAGGAGAGTGATAGGATCATGGTCATGGCGCATGAGCTCACCAAGCTCGGCATCGACGCTGAGCCCCTCCCAGATGGCTTGAGAATACGCGGGAGGGATAGTATCGAGGGGGGATGTATATTGGATCCCCATGGTGATCATAGGGTATTCATGGCTCTCACGATGCTCGCGGCCTCTACTGAGAGGGGGTGCATCGTGAAGGATCTGGAGGTTGCTGAGGTCTCATATCCCCAGTTCCTCGAGCATGCGATTGGTCTAGGATTGAATGTAGAGGTGCTTGAGGGATGAGGGGCAATATTATCGGCGAGAGGTTCATAGTCCTGAGCTTCGGCGAGAGCCATGGAAGATGTGTTGGAGCTGTTGTTGATGGCTGCCCCGCTGGCCTAGCCCTCCGGGAGGAGGATATTCAACGTGAGCTGGATTTGAGGAGGCCCTCGAGCCCGCTTATCTCGACCGAGAGGAGGGAGGAGGACGTTGTCGAGATACTTTCAGGAGTCTTCGAGGGGTATACGACTGGTGCGCCGATATGCATGCTTACCTGGAATAGGGATGTTAGGAGCGAGGACTACGCGGAGATCAGGTATAAGCCTAGGCCGGGCCACGCCGACTATTATGCCCATGTCAAGTATGGAGGCTTCAATGATTATCGTGGCGGCGGCAGGTTCTCGGGAAGGATAACCGCCGGATTCGTGATGGCTGGAGCCGTCGCGAAGAAGCTCCTGAGTGATGTCCTAGGCATCAGGATCATCGGATACTCGCTTGAGATTGGTGGGGTGAGGGCTGGCGAGTTCACTTTAGAGGATGCTGAGAGGAACAGGTATGAGAATGATGTTAGGGCGCCGACCCCAGAGGCTGCTGAGAGGATGATGGAGAGGATTCTGGAGGCGAGGGAGAGGGGGGATAGCGTCGGCGGGATAGTGGAATGCATAGCCGTGAATGTTCCTATAGGGTTGGGTGAGCCGGTATTCGATGCCTTAGACGCTGATCTCGCGAAAGCCATGATGGCGATTCCCGGGGCGAAGGGGGTTGAGTTTGGCGCTGGATTCGCCGCTGCTAGGATGGCCGGCTCACAGCACAACGATTTATTAACCGTGAGGGGTGGCAGGATAATCTCGGAGAAGAATGATGCTGGAGGAGTGATCGGGGGCCTCTCGACAGGCATGCCGATAATCGTCAGGGTTGCTTTCAAGCCGACGAGCTCTATACCCTTGGAGCAGAAGACTGTTGATCTTAGGGATCTCAGCGAGGCGAGGCTGAGGATACGCGGCAGGCATGATCCATGCATCGTCCCAAGGGCGGTGGTGGTCGTCGAGGCGATGATGGCGATAGTGCTTGCCGATCATGCGATTAGAGCCGGATTCATACCACCAGTCCTCAGGCGTGGGGATTAAGCCGCCTTCACCGGCAGGATCTTCAGCGCCTCCTCAACCCTACGCCAAACATCATCGCCGCCGCGGGCAAGCTCGTCAATCGACCTCTTCAGGTCCTCAACAGCCCTCCCAGCATACCGATTCGACTCAGCTATCTCCCTAATCACCCTCAAGTTGCCGCGAAGCATTCTTAGCATCTGCATGGTCTTTCTCAGGGATCTGGTCGCGTAGCCCTCCAGCATCTCCGGCCCCCTATTATGGAGCGTGAGGGCTAAGGCTAGGTAGGAGAGGTGATGGGCGACTTGGACATAGGCCATTATCTCATCATGCTCTTCCGGGGTTGAGAGGGCCACCCTCAGCCCAGCATCCTCAAAGATCATCCTAATCACCTCGATGTAGGATGAGCCTCGAATAGGGATGAGTATTACGCGGTTGCCTGCGAGCTTTCTGGCAGCAGGCCCGAGGAGCGGGTGGATGCTCAGATACTCGACGCCACCTGGTAAAAGCTCCAGCACCTTCTCGATGATGCCGAGCTTGACCGATGAGATGTCCATGAGGAGGGATCCATCCCGGAGGAGGGGCGAGATCTTTCCCACCATTTCCGGGATATGTTGTGATGGCGTCGTTAATATCACCGCATCATATTCCCCGATGGACTCCATCGCCGAGCAGCTTACCCCCATCATCCTCGAGAACCTTCTCGCCTTCTCAGGGCTCCTCGATATTATAGCCACCTCCGATACCCTGCCCTTAAAGATCCTTGTAAGGATCCTCGCCATCCCGCCAGCCCCAATTATCGCGAGCCTCAGATCAAGTGGCTTCTCCAAGATCTCACCCGAGCTCCTCATATGATCCAAGGATCTTGAGGAAGAGAGCCTTCTCACCTAGCTCCCTCAACGCCTCGATACACCTCTCCTCAGCCTCTCCATCACCCTCGAAGTCAACATGGAAGAGATACTCCCATGGCCTCTCCTTCACGGGCCTCGACTCTATCCTCGTCAGGTTAATCTTCTTTGAGGCTAATATTGAGAGGGCTTCATGGAGCGAGCCGGGCCTATGCTGAAGCCTGAAGATTATCGAGGTCTTTCTCCTGCCCGAACCCGCTAGCCGCTCCCGCCCGATTATGAAGAACCTGGTCACATCATCCTTTACATCCTGTATATCGCTTGCAAGGATCTCGCCGCCATACACTACCGCGGCCATCTTGGATGCTATCGCGGCCGCGCCATCACATTCTAGAGCCCTTCTCACGGCCTCCGCCGTGCTCGGGCAATCCTCAACCCTAACATTCTTCAAGGCTCTGCTCAGGAACCCCCTACACTGCGCTAGAGCGGTTGGGTGGCTCATGATAATACGTATGTCCTCGAGCCTCATCCCGGGCTTGGCTATCAAGTTGAGGCTTATCTTAACCTGGATCTCCCCGCATACTCTTAATGGCGTCTCGACGAGTAGATCTAGCGTCTCCCTCACACCTCCCTCGATCGAGTTCTCGACAGGAACAACGCCATACTGCGCGTCACCGGACTCGACAGCCCTAAAGACATCTTTTATCGTCGGCATGGGATATGGCTCAAGCCCCCTGCTGAGTAGGGCCTTAAAAGCCGCCTCCTCGCTGAATGATCCCCTAGGGCCGAGGTAGGATACTCTCCCCGGGCTCTGCGCCCTCCTGCATATCCCGATAAGTGCTCTAAGCGCGATCAGAGTCAGCCCCTTATCTATCCCGAGAGACTCGGCGAACTCACCCCCGCGCCTCAAGACCTCCTCCTCGCGCTCCAAGTCAGCCACCGGTAATCCGCCAGCCCTCTTCAACTCACCTATCCTCCGGGCTATCTCGACCCTCCTCGCGACGAGTCGGAGGATCTCGGAATCAATCTCATCTATCATTCTCCTCAGCTCATCCAGCTCCGACATCCCGGCGGATCAAGACTCCAGACGCCGATATATCCTCTTCTCCACAACGGATCCCGTGAGCCCTAAACCCTAGGATATGGATCAGCTTAACATTCTCTCATTAGGAGGTGGATGATATTGCTGATGCGAGCTCCGCTGCTTTCTTATCAATCCTCTCCACCAGTTTCTTGAATAGCCCCTTATACTCGAGGGTAGCCTTCTCGAGAGCCTCCTCATATGTTATCTCGCCCCTCTCAATTCTGCTCATCATCTCCTCGATCCTCCTCCTAGTCTCGGGCGTCACGAGCTTCGGATCTATCGACTCGAGAACCTCGATCAGCTTCATACCCAAGGGTGTTGGCTTGAATGTCCCCTTCTCCTTGACAGCATATCCCCTCTCCCTGATGAGCTGTGGAAAGCTCGCCCTTGTGGCGTCGGTTCCTATCCCATGCTCTTCCATGAGCCTAAGAAGTTCCGCCTCGGTCAGCCTATCAGGAGGCTTGGTCTTCCCCTCATGAAGCCTGATGGACGCTATCCTCAGCCTCCCACCAACCACGAGCTCCGGGATCGGGTTATCCTCAGGCCTAAAGTACTCGTATACCTCGAAGAATCCCGGCTCCACCAGCTCTGATCCTGAGGCCTTTAGCTTTATGCCCGCAATGCTGAGCTCCACAGACCTCAGCCTCTTAATCGCATCGATGTAGAATGCATTGGCAAGGAATCTTTTCGCGACATATCTCCAGACCTCTAGGCTAAGGCCTGAGCCTGTGTAGGGGGCTATTGGGTAGATGGGCGTATGAGCGCCATCATCAAGGCTGCCCTGCCTAGGGCTTGGCCGAGCGAGAGGAGGCTTCACACCAAGCCCCTGAGCCGCTGCACGGAGAGGCTGCTCAAAGTCGAATCCAGGCCTGTACCTGTTCGTATCCGTCCTAGGATAGGAGATGTATCCCTCGGCGTAGAGGTTCTCGGCGACTTGGAGTATCTTGGCAGCTGGCTGGCCTGTTATCCTCGACAAGTCCCTTAATAGGTCATCAGTCCGGATCGGCGTCGGCCTCGCAACTTCCATGATCCTCTCATCAAACTTCTCGACCACCGCGTATCTGGCGCTGTATGCCCTCTCGAATGCTCCCCACGCCTCGCCATGATCCCAGAACCTATCACTCTCCGCCTCAAACCTCTCTCCAAGCCCTGTCTCGAGAGTCGCCTTGATCGTCCAGAAGGGCTTAGGCTTGAAGTTTATCCGCTCAAGCTCTCGCTTAACTATGAACCAGAGTGTTGGAGCTTGGCAACTCCCCCAGCTTATCAGCCTCACACTACGATCATGCTTCCTAGTCGATAGCGTTAGAAGCCTTGTAAATGCTGCACCTGTGATTAGGTCGAACCTCTGCCTGAAAAGCGCCTTCATCACCCAGCCCCAGTTCAAGTCATCCTCGAGGCTTTGCCACGCTCTCCTAAGCTCGCCCAGATCCGTGCTGTTGAACCTCATCCGCTTATATGGAGCATCCCCCCTAACCTCCCTCCAGATCTTCAGTATCTCGGCGCCTATCAGCTCGCCCTCCGAGTCATTATCCGTTGCTATCACGAGCACGTCAGCCTCCCTGAACAGCTTCCTGAGCTCCCTAATGGCCCTCGCATCCCTCACTTCATCCCTAAACTCGCGGACATCAAAGAGCTTGAGCGGGTCACATCTTCCCCATCCATATTCCTCGGAGAACTCGGAGTCGAGTACATGCCCCCTGACAGAAGTCACTATGACATCGCTTCTCCTCAGAGCCTCCCTAATCCTCCTCGCGACACTCGGCTTCTCGGCGACCACCACGAACCTCATCCAGATCTTCTAGAGTCATTAGTCCAGAGCCATAATTTTATGATTCTAGACCTGGCTCCTGCCGCATCTCGGGCAGAAGAGGCTTGACAGTGGCTTTGATCCCCTGCAGAATCTGCAAATTGGCGAAATCGCCTTGGAGATGGCCAGCCTCCACTCAACCTTCCCCCTAACAGCCCTATACTCCGGGCTTCGATAAAACTCTAGGATATGATTGATCCTCTCCTCGTGTGTCGGATGTGTGGTTACTGGCTCTAATGCCGGCTCATCGAGCGCTGGAAGTATTCTCGCAAGCTTTCGTAGAAGGCTTATTGGCTTTGCCGGGTCTCCGGAGACTATTAGCGCGGCCCTATCAGCCGATATCTCGGACTCTCTATGCCATGAGAGGAGCATCAGCCGGAGGATGGGCGAGAGCATGTTCAATAATCCCCCGGCGAGGTCGAGGGAGAACTCGGCTCCCCTGACAAGCATCTCCGCCAGCGTATGATACCTGATATGATGACACTTTACATGGCCGAGCTCATGGCCTAGGACCGCTTTAACCTCGCCACTGTCAAGGATCTCGAGGAGCCCAGAGCTTATCACGAGAAACTGCCTATCACGCGACCCGAAGGTGAAGGCGGTTGGCGCGCCTGATCTCAGCAGATATGCCTCTGGAAGCCCGGGGAGGCCGAGGATTATCCCGCACTCCCTTATTATAGAGCCGAGCTCTGATGAATAGTCAATCCTCCTCGAGGATCCACGAAGCCTGGATAGAATCTGATGCACATGGCGCTTGATCATGAGCTCATCAACTATTGGTGAGAGAGCCTCAAAGTCCCTCAGATTCTCCATCGCATCGCGATCGGGCGGGTAGATGAAGTCCGATACCTCTAGATCATATCTCGTCAGCGGGACAACTCTTCCACCACATCTCATGCAGAAGACCTTCTCGATCTCTACAAACGCTCCGCAACTCGGACAAGTGATCTGCATTCAACGCTATAGTGCGTGGATAGGCTTAATGAGTATTTCGATGAGCGCTAGGCTTAATATCTGCTAGCATCCGGCAACCCTTGAGAGGAGCCTTGAAGATCATCCCCCTCCTCGCGCTCCTGCTACTGGCCTCACAGCCCACCACAACCCTCATCATAATAGACTCGAGCGGCATCGTCGAGGCATATCTGAGCTTGAGAACCGTTGAGGGCTTGAATGAGGTTAGGCTGCCGGCCGAGCCCATCCCGGAGACTATCGAGGTTCGCGTTGGCAGCGAATGTGTTGCCGCAATCTACGAGGATGGAATCCTCTACTTCTTCTCCCCCGCGCCCGGCGATGCGGAGATAACATATATGGTCAACGTGTCGGCGAGGAATAATATCCTCAGTTTCGATATCGGCGGGGGGAACCTTACGAGGTTGAGGATATCTCCCCAAGTAATCCTGCTAACAGTCCCGAGGAGCATCGAAGGGATTGAATATGTTGAGGGCGATCTCGTGATAGAGTTCCATGGCCCGGAGAGGATAGAATATGCCGTGAGGGCTGGAGCAACTCCGCAGCCAACCATCACCGCAACCCGGACGGAAACTGTAACATCCATCACAATCGCTCAGATATCGGGCACATATGCGACCGAGTCCATCGAGACGTCTGGAGCCCGGCTCATCGATCCAATCATAACAGTGGGCTTAGTCGTGATCGTGATAATCGTGGTCGCGGCGATTCTCGCCTACTCCAGGTCGAGAGGCAGGAGGATGCCTGGCGAGGATCATGCTTTAACAAAGCTTGATAGGATAATCTTGGAGGCTATCGAGAATTCGGGCGGCTCCATTCTCCAGGGGGAGCTTCAGGCGGCCCTCGGCCTCCCGAAGACCACGCTATGGAGGCATGTCAAGAAGCTCGGGAAGCTCGGATACATACAGATCGTGAAGGAGGGGGCCCTAAACAGGCTCATACTCCTCAAAAAGCCGGGCCGGGGATTTCCGCCGAGTTCCTGGCAGTGAAACCATTTGGAACTGGGATTCCCGAGATTCCCTAAAATCATGACCATACTCTATGATATCCGGTGAGCATGCGGTGATGAGGGCAAGGATGAGCTTCCAAGCAATCGCCATCGTGCTTCTCCTCCTGCTCGCGGTATCTCCCATTATGGCTGTATATGGTCAGGCTGCCGGCCAGGCGAACCCCGAAGCCCCCAGCAGGGAGCTTGAGAGGCTGAGTCTGCGCGCACATGTCCTCCAGAGGGTTCTGGAGAGGGCCGCGAACATCGCAAACATCCCTGATTCCTTGAGGAGCGAGATCCAGGCGCTTGTCTCCATGAATATCTCAGCGTTATCTGAGGAAGAGCTTAGAGCATTCATCGCGGAGGCTGAGGCCCTTCTAGCCGAGATCAGGGAATCAATCTCGAGATGTAATGCGACTTTTAGCCAGGAGCGAGTCGCCCTGAGGCTTCTCGAAAGGGTTAGGGAGAGGCTGAACATGACCTTGATGAGGATGAACTTAACGCCGGGCGAGGCGGAGCAGGTTAGGGAGAAGATTATGGAGTGGATCAGGGAGAGGGCTGGGGAGAACCTGACGGTCAGGGATGTCGCGCATCTCATGAAGAGTGTTAGGGAGATGCTGAGGCACAGGTTTGCCGCGAGGTTCTCCGAGGAGGCGATGAACTATAGTGAGAGTGCGGCTGGATCCGGCGCCATCTTCGGCCTATTGAATGCCTTGAATGCCTCGAGCAAGGTCCTACTAGTCCTCGAGAGGGTCAAGATGAGGCTCATGGAGGTTAATGCATCAGAGAGGGCTGTAGAGGTGATAGAGCGTAATATAGAGAGGATAGCGGTAGCGAGGGAGGTTCTGAGGCAGCTTATTGATAGAATGTCCGCGGGCCATCCGCCCGGAAACATCACGCGTGAGAGGGCTAGGGAGGAGCTTGAGTCAATAGTGAAGGAAAGGGCTGAGAGGCTTAATGAGACGATCGAGGAGTATATTGGCAGGCTTCAGGAGCTCAGGGATGAGGCCTTGAGACTAAATCTAACAGATCTCGTGAATGAAATAGAGAGGGGGATGATAGAACTTGAGGCGCTTAAGGATAAGCTTGCATCGGGCAACCTGAGCTTGAGCGAGCTGGCCGGCGCCGCCGCCTCAGCTAAGGGATTGATCAAGCATGCCGAGAAGCTTATCGAGAAAGCATCCGAGAAGATGGGTAAGCATGGCCCGGATAGGACTCCGCCGGAGAGGGAGCTTCAGCGAGGCGAGAAGGAGAGGAAGCCGCCGATAACACCGCCGGGCCGATCAAAGGTAAAGCCCTGAGAGGCGGCTAGCCCATAATACCCTCCCTTTTTCTCCGATTTTCACATGATGCTTTTATGAATTCTATGAAGAGTGGTGATGGCTTTCTCGGCCTGCTCTTGAACTCTGGGTGGAATTGGACTCCAACTATCCAGGCGTCCCTGAGCTCTATCCCGCATATCGTTCCATCAAGCTCATCGTATGCCGAGATCATGAGGCCCTTCCCCGCGGCGAGCTCCGCGTATCTCGGGCTTATATGATACCTGTGCCTAAACCTCTCGATTATCCTCCCCGACTTGTATGCCTGGTATAGCTTTGTCCCGAGGATCAGTTTCACGGGCCTTCCACCAAGCTTCATCGTCCCTCCCTTGAGGTTCATCTCCCGCTGCTCGCTGAGAAGATCCACTACTGGATGCGGAGTATTTGGGTCAACCTCCGTGGAGTGGGCATCTCTCAGTCCTAGGATGAGCCTTGAGAAGGCGACGAAGAGGAGCTGGGCCCCGAAGCATATTCCGAGTAGGGGTATCTGCTTCCTTATCGCGTGCTCCGCCGCCATGATCATCCCCTCAACGCCTCTAGCGCCGAACCCCGGCGTGAGGAGTATTCCATCAACATCATCGAGGATTCTAAGCTTCTCGGGATCTCGTTCAAACTCCTCGGTCTCTATTAGGATTGGCTCTGCTTTCAGTCCAAGCCATGCGGCGGATGACCTGAGAGCCTCGATTATACTGATATAGCTATCGGAGATCATGCAGTATTTCCCCGGCATGGCTATCCTGACGCGGTCTGAGGGCTCCTTAAGCCTCCTAACCAGCTCGCTCCACTCACTCACCACCTCATCATCCGGTCTTCTTCTTGGGAGTCCTAGGAGGCTGCATATCAGGTCTCCAAGCCCCTGCCTCTCGAAGATAATGGGAAGCTCGTAGGGAGTCTCGAGATCCGGGTCCGAGATCACGGCATGCCTCGGCACGCTGCAGAAGAGGCTTATCTTCTCCTTGATCTCCTCCGGGAGCTCTATCCTGCTCCTCCCGACTATGATGTCTGGTTGAAGGCCCATGCTCTGGAGGAGCTTCACGCTATGCTGGGTCGGCTTGGTCTTGAGCTGCCCAACAGTCTCAAGATATGGGATGAGCGTGACGTGTACGAGTATTATCCTCCCTTTCCCAAGCTCTAGCATTAGCTGCCTCAGGGCCTCTAGGAATGGCATGACCTCGATGTCGCCGACCGTTCCGCCTATCTCGACGAGCAGAACATCCGGCTTAAGCCTCTGCGAGGCCCCGAGTATCCTCCGCTTTATCTCGTCAGTTATATGCGGTATGACCTGTATTGTTTTTCCGAGGAACTCGCCGACCCTCTCCTTCAATATCACGCTCAGATAGACCTGTCCCGAGGTAATGTTATTCGATGGATGCATATTCATCTCGAGGAAGCGCTCATAGGTCCCGAAGTCCTGATCTATCTCGGCTATCCTGAACCTGTATCCGGGGGCGGCCTCGAACTCCCAGACCTCCTCACAGACGAAGACCTCCCCATGCTCCACGGGGTTGAGCGTCCCCGGATCAACGTTAAGATACGGGTCTATCTTCACAGCATCGACTGTGTATCCCCTGAATTGGAGGAGCTTCCCTATTGAGGCTGTTACAACGCCCTTTCCCAGGCCGCTCAAGACGCCACCAGTGACAAAGATGAACCTCGTTTCTGAGCCGCTCATAATTCATCCACCCCGCGAATGCTCCTCATGGTCTCTGTGCATACCCCACCAGCTCCTTGATGGATTTGAATCCTCTCGAGGTGAGAAAGCTTCTTAATCCTTCGATAATCTCCCTGAATATCTCGAGGTCTTTCCTAGCTATCGCCGAGCCCACTCCGACGGCATTAGCTCCCGCGAGGATTAGCTCTAGCGCAGCCCTCCAGCCATCCACGCCGCCGACGCCGATTATGGGCACATCCGGGAGCTCCCGCCTAATCTCGTATACAGCCGCGACGGCTATCGGCCTGATACATGGCCCCGAGAGACCCCCAAAGATGTTGGATAATATCGGCGTCATGGATTCCACGCTTATCGCCGCCGCCCGGATCGTGTTTATCGCTGTCACGCCATCAGCCCCAGAGCCGATATAGCGAGAGACGATATCCGGCCTAGCCTGATAGGCCGAGATCTTCACGAAGACAGGCCTCGATGATATGCTCCTGACCGATCTTATTATGTTGCATGCGAGCTGGATGTCTGAGCCTATCTCCAGCCCATATCCCCCCACGTGTGGGCATGAGAGGTTAAGCTCGATCGCGCTGCATCCAGCATCCAGAGCATGCTCCGCGACATCCATGAACTCGCTCTCATCCCTGCCGCCTATACTCGCGATCACCGGTATCCTGATGTTCTCCACAGCTCTTCTCAGCTCCATCTTGAAGGCTGTTATCCCCAGGTTCGGCAGCCCCATAGCATTGAGATATCCGAATCCGAGATCCGCGAATACCGGGTTTGAGTAGCCCTCCCTCGGCTCACGCGTGATAGTCTTGGTGGTTATCGCGCCAGCGCCAGCCTTCTCAACCCTCCTCATCAGCCCATAAGATGATCCGAGGATCCCCGATGCGAGGATTGTCGGGTTCCTCAGCCTGAGCCCGGCAAGCTCCACCTCAAGATCCGGCGACATGTCTCCCAAACCCCATCCCGACCACGGGCTCACCATCCTCCAGCGCTAGAACGCCGCGCAGGAAAACCATCCTAACCTCGGCCTTCACCATCCAGCCCTCGAATGGAGAATACTTGGCCTTCGAGGCGAACCTCGATGGATCTATGGCCTGTTCTCTTCCAAGCTCGACGATCACCACGTCGCCATCCATGCCGGGCTCGAGGGCGCCCTTACGAGCTCCCAAGATCTCCGCAGGTCTGCGAGAGTAGAGATCTAAGGCCTTGAGCGGCATAACGCCATCCATTATCTGGGTCATGATTAGCGGCAGATAGATCTCTAGGCCGGGGAAGCCGGGTGGAACCTCATCATAGCCACTGCGGACCTTCTCCTCGAGCAGGTGCGGCGCGTGATCCGATGCTATCGCGTCAACGAGCCCAAGCCGTATAGCGTTCAGAACAGCGTCCGCATCCTCCATGCTCCTGAGGGGTGGATTCACCTTCGCTATCCCGCCGAATCGCCTCAGAACACCCGATGAGAGGAGCGCATGATGCAGGGTTGCGTCGCATGAGATATTTGCCCCGCGGAGCTTTGATGACGCTATCATCATTATTGAGTCCTTGGTTGTCAGGTGGGTGAGGTGGAGCCTTATACGACCACTCCCAGCGATCCTTAGCATGTTCTCCACGGCTCTTACCTCGGCCATCCTCGGCCTTATTCTCCCATGATCCTCGATTTTCGGCTCGGCGATCATCCCCCTCTCCCGCATTATCGTCTCCAAGTCTTCCGGGTGGACGACGACGAGATCTCCCTCGAGGCAGTTGATTATGCTGGGCAGCTTACCATAATCCTCCGGATATATCTTGAAGCCGCATGCTATTCTCCTGATCTCAGGTATCTCGCGTAAGTCCCTAGGCGCGCCGCAGTAGAGTGCGAAGTCTACAAGGGCTTTTCTCGCCGCGATCTCGAGCTTCTTCATCAGCCTCTCGAGTGAGTCTATGAATGGATCATTGTTCGGCATGTCGGCGACCAGTGTTACGCCTCCACGCAAGGCCGCGAGCGTCCCAGTATACCAGTCCTCCTTATACGCCTGGTTAAAGTCTCTTAGATGCACATGCATATCCACCATTCCCGGGAGCATTATCTGGCCCTGCCTCAGCACGATCTTCTCATCGGCGCTTGGGGCGAGAGCCGGGCTCGAGATCGATGTTATCACGCCATCATCTATCGCGACCGCCGCCTCGATCAGCCTGCCATCCAAATACGCCTTACCCTCGATCACGAGATCAACCCTCAATCCTCATCAGCCTCCAGCATCGGCGCGATTATCCTTCCATCGAGGATCGGGCCATCCCTGCAGACTCTAAGCCCAAGCGGCTCGATAGAACATGAGCCGCATATCCCGGCGCCGCATCTTATCCTCCTCTCAAATGATGCTTCAACCGGCAGTCCAGCCCTCAAGCACTCCCGCATCACCCCTAGATTCAGCTCCTCCTTCCCGCAGACATAGACCATGTCATAGCTCCCGTCCCGGATCACACTCCTGAATAGGTCGAGGACTGTTCCGCGATAGCCGGATGATCCATGCTCGACCGAAATCTCGACCTCGCCGAGCCTCTCGAACTCCTCCCGGTAGAATATGTCGACATCGGACTTGAAGCCTAGGAGTGCCTTTACACCGCATCCCATGGCTCTCAGCTTCTTCGCTAGGAAGTATAGTGGAGCGAGGCCGTATCCGCCGGCTACTAGGAGCGCACGACCGCCTGGGGCCCGCGTGAACCCCCTTCCAAGAGGCCCTCGGATGAAGACCCTATCACCGGCCATGAGCCTCTCATGCATGTAGCCCGTGACCCTTCCAACCCTCGCCACTATGAACTTGACGGTGTTATCCTCGGCGTCGGCGAAGCTTAATGGTATCTCTCCGACGCGGGGTATCCAGAGCATCGCGAACTGGCCGGGCTCGGGCTCGACGCGATCCTCCAAGAGGATCTCGTATTCCTTGATGCTCTTGGTCAGGCCTCTCATCCCCTCTATCACTCCTGTAATGTAGCTCATGGCCTCGACTCCAGCTGCCGTGCGATGTCGTCGAATGTTAGGGCTAGGCCGCAGTAGTCGCAAACGAGCTTAAGCGGGTCATAGCTCGCGGTTATGAACCTGGGCTTAACCGGCTCATTCCTCTGATTCGTGATGCAGTTCGGGTTCTTGCATCTGAGGAACCCCTCAACAATCTTGGGCGGGACAGCTTTCCTCTTCTCAACGACCGTGTAGTCCTTTACCACGTTTATCGTCGCCATAGGGGCCAGAAGGGCGATCTTATCCGTGTCCTCGGGCCTTAGCTCCAGTCCCTCCACCTTGATTATATCCTTCCTGCCGAGCTTCCTGCTCTCAACATTCATGACGATCGCGACCGTGAATCCCTCCTTACCCGTTATCCCCATGAGCCTCAGGATGCTGAGGGCTCGGCCCGCCGGGATATGATCTATGATCGTCCCATTTCTTATCTTTGCTACGAGCAGTGGCTTCTCCGCCATCACATATCACCCCACGAGTATTAGCTTGAGGAGGGCCATTCTCACGGGAACCCCGAGAGCAGCCTGCTCAAAGTATTTGGCATATGGTGTCGAGTCCACCTCGAAGCTTATTTCATCCACTCTTGGCAGCGGATGGAGTATTGTCAGGTTCTTCTTGGCGCCTCTAAGGCTCTCCCCCGTTATCATGTAGCTCCCCCTCACCATCTCATACTCGCTTGGGTCTGGGAATCTCTCCCTCTGTATCCTGCTCGCGTAGAGGACGTCAAGCTCTCCCACCACCTCCTCGAGCCTCTCAACCTCCCTGAAATCTATGCCCGCCTCCACTAGGAGTTCACGAGTATCATCCCTGACCCTTAGCTGGGGCGGCGAGATCAAGTATAGCCTCCCTATCCTAAACTTTGTCAAGGCGGCTATGAAGGAGTTCGTCGCCCTCCCATACTTCAGGTCTCCCAAGACGCCTATCGTCAATCCATCTATTCCCCCGTGAAGCCTCTTTATAGTGTAGAGGTCTATCATGGCCTGTGTCGGGTGGTTTCTGCTACCATCCCCCGCGTTTATCACGGGCTTCTCTGCGACCTCGGCCGCGAGCTTCGCCGCGCCCTCAAGCTTATGCCTTATCACTATCACATCAGCATACGAGTCCAGCATTCTCACGGTGTCAGAGAGATTCTCTCCCTTGGCTATCGAGCTCTTCTCAACCTCACCCAAGTCTATTACCTCTCCGCCCAGCCTTAGCATCGCTGTCTGAAAGCTTAGCCTAGTCCTAGTGCTGGGCTCGAAGAACGCTGTCGCCATTATCCTACCCCTGAGAATGGAGGACCATTTCTCCGGCGCCTCAAGGATCTCATCAGCTATCTTGAAGATCTCTTCGAAATCCTGCCTACTCAAATCATTTACGGATATTATGTCTCTACCCCTTAGCATTTCGCATCACCTCCCCGCTTACCTCGAGCAGCGAGGTTAGCTGGCTAAGCGTTATCATGGAGTATAGCCTCACGCCAAGCTTTTCCAGCCTCTCCCCGGCACCCTCCTCCCGGTCAACCACGACGAATGCATTCTCGACCACGAGGCCCTCTGATCTCAACGCTGAGACCGCTTTCTCCAGCGATGACCCCGTCGTCGCGACATCGTCCACGAGAAGCGCCCTCACCCCAGTCGCGAAATCCCCCTCAATCATCTTCCGCGTCCCATGAGCCTTCTGCTCCTTCCTAACGTAAATCATCGGCCTCTCCATGATTAGCGCAAGCGCCGTTGCAAGCGGTATCCCGCTCGACTCGACGCCTGCGAGCATCTCGAATTCCAGCTCCCTTATCCTCCGGGCGCATAGCTCTACCAGCGCCCTGAACTCCCTTGGATGCGAGATAACGGATCTCAGGTCTATGTATATCGTGCTCTCGCCGCCGGAGCTTAGGATGAATCTCCCAATCTTCACGCAGTTGGCGCTCCTCAATATCCCGGAAACCTCACGCGCATAGGACATCTCTCTCAGCCTCCACTATCATGCGGGCTGCCTCGAGGGGCTTCTCCGCCATCATTATCGCCCTCCCAACTATCTCGAAGTCTCCACCCATCCTCAGCGCATGCGCCGGGCTTGCGCCCTGTGTGACTATGCCTGGTGAGAGGATAGTCATCTCCGGGAGAATCCTTCTCGCCTCCGCGATCAACTCGCCCCGCGTCGCCCCAACTATTATACCGTCCACGCCAGCCGTCTTAGCCTCCTCCAACAGCCTATGAAAGCTCTGCTGGATTAACCGTGCCTGTGGATGGCTCATGGCAACGACCCCGAAGAGGTCTATGCTACGCCTCACCTCGCCGACCCCTCCTTGGAACAGGTGGGCTATCGCGGCGTCAAACCCGATTCTCCAGAAGCTCTCAAGCACGACCTGAATTATCTCGGGTATATCTGATAGCTTGAAGTCCGCGATCATGTAGAACTCCCCCTTGAAGCGGTCTAGGATCTCGGATACACCGTCAAACCCTATCGAGAGGCTTAGCGGCAGCCCAATCTTCACCCCGACACTGAGCTCCCGAAGCCCATCAAGAAGGCTAATGCACCTTTTGATGAGCTGCCGCTTGTCCGCTGAATTATCATGGAGATCGAGGGCGATTATCAGCCTGCTCCGCCTATCCTCAGAGATCCTCCAAAGCTTCTCCGGAGACCTTCCACGCGGAACTTGGGCCACGAAGCCCTTTCTCGGAGAATCTCAGTCTCGTTATAAAGATTGCCTCAGTGGGTCCTCCCGCTCCGGCGACTAGATCCCGCTCAAGGGAGGGGGCTCCAGCTATTGGCCAGGATTGCTTAGCGCCTCAACAAACCCCTTTACGAGCCTCTCAACAGCCCTCTCAGGGCACACTGGGCTCCTTTTTATCTCGGAGATTATCCTGCTCCCAGCTATAATGCCATCGGCGCCGAGCTTGGCGAGCTCAACCGCTTGATCCGGCCTCGAGACTCCGAAGCCCACTGCCACCGGCTTCTCGGGGTTCAGGCTCTTGCTTCTCCGGAGTAGCTGGATTGCTGTCGGCGGGAGGGACTCTCTCTCGCCCGTCGTCCCGGTGAGGGATACGAGATATGCGAATCCCATCGTCTCGTCTAGGATTTTCGCGAGCCTCTCATCACTCGTCGTCGGCGCTGCTAGGAGCACCAGCGAGATGCCATGCTCCATGGCGATCCTCTTCACGGGGCCGGCCTCCTCGAGGGGTAGATCCGGTATAATTACTCCGCCGACTCCATGTCTCGAGGCCTCCTCCATAAATCTCCTCAAGCCCATACGATAGACGGGGTTAAGATATGTCAGGATCACGATCGAGACGTTATGCCTCGATGAGATCTCCTTGGCGAGCTCTAGGACCTTCCGTGGGGTCGCCCCTGCCTGAAGAGCCTTGAAGGTCGCCTCCTGTATCGTGACGCCATCCGCTATAGGGTCAGAGAACGGTATTCCCAGCTCGATTATCTCCGCCCCGGCCTCCGCCATCGCCTCAAGTATTCTTCTACATGTCTCCATGTCAGGGTATCCGCCCGTGATATATGGTATGAAGATTGATCGGCCTATTCTCCTCGCTCGCTTAAACCTCTCTTCGATCCCGTTCATCTCCCAAGCCTCCTCAAGACTGTCTCGAGATCCTTGTCTCCCCTGCCCGAGAGATTCACGACTATTATCTCGTCTCTCCCGATGTTCTCGGCGAGCTTCATCGCGTATGCTAGTGCATGGGCGGATTCGAGTGCCGGCAGAATTCCCTCAGTCCTCGATAATGCTAGGAATGCTTGGAGAGCTTCTTCATCTGTTACCGTGAAGTATTGGGCTCTCCCCATCTCCTTGAGGTAGGCGTGCTCCGGCCCGACCGCGGGATAGTCTAGGCCGGCTGCTATGCTATGTGTTCCAGCTATCTGCCCATCATCATCCTGCAAGACATATGTCAGCGCGCCATGTAGAACTCCCTCAATGCCTCTTACGAGCGATGCTGAGTGTTTTCCGAGATCCTCACCCTCTCCACCGGCCTCGACGCCGATCAGCTTAACCTCGCGATCCTCGATGAATGGATGGAATATCCCTATCGCGTTGCTCCCGCCGCCGACGCATGCCACGATGTAGTCTGGAAGCCTCCCCTCCTTCTCAAGAATCTGCCTCTTCGTCTCCAATCCTATAACAGACTGGAAATCCCGGACAATCATGGGATATGGATGTGGGCCGACACATGATCCGAGCAGATAATACGTCGTCTCGACATTCGTCACCCAGTCCCTTATCGCCTCGTTTATCGCGTCCTTCAACGTCTTCGATCCGGATGAGACGGGGTGTACCTCGGCGCCAAGAAGCCTCATCCTCTGTACGTTCATCCTCTGCCTCTCCATGTCTATCTCGCCCATGTAGATCTCGCATCTCAGGCCGAGGACTGCGCAGGCCATAGCGGTCGCGACGCCATGCTGCCCAGCCCCGGTCTCAGCTATCACCCTCCTCTTCCCCATCCGCTTGGCGAGCAACCCCTGGCCCAGCGTATTGTTTATCTTGTGGGCGCCTCCATGGAGCAGGTCCTCGCGCTTGAGATAGATCTTCGCTCCGCCCACCATCCTCGTGAGGTTCTCAGCGTAGTAGAGCGGCGTCGGCCTGCCAGCATACTCCCTGAGCATATAGTCTAGCTCGCGCCTGAACCCTGGATCATCCCTCAGCTTGAGATAGCTCTCCTCGAGGTCGCTTAGCGCCTCCATCAGCGTCTCGGGGACATATCGCCCGCCGAACCTGCCAAACCTCCCATTGCTCGTCGGAAGATTATACCCCATCAAGCTCCACCTCCCTAACCCTCCTAACAAACTCTCTTATCATGTGCGCGTCCTTTATCCCGGGAGATGACTCGACCCCGCTCGAGACATCAACACCATATGGCCTGACTATCCGGATCGCGTCCCGGATGTTCGATGGGCTGAGGCCTCCAGCCAGTATAACGGGAAGCCCAGACATCTCCCGGATCCTCCTGCATACATTCCAGTCGGGCTTCAAGCCCCTCCCCATGCTGCTGTCGAGGAGTATAGCGTCGAAGCCATTGCAGTCTGGCGCCGCGTCAATATTTGCCTGAACAGGCTTAATAATCCACTTGACTCCAAGCTCTCTCAACTGATCTGGGTCAATATCGCCATATACTTGGACAGCGTCGGGCCTTATCTCGCGGATAGCCCTAGCCAGCATATCGCGATCGCTCCCATTAACTACTAGGACTACGTCGAGGAATGGCGGCGCCATCCTCCTGAGAGTTCTCGCCCTCTCGATCGTGAGGTTTCTCGGCGATCTTGGGAAGCCCACCACTAGGCCCACTGCATCAGCGCCATGCATGGCGGCTGCCATCAAATCCGCCTCACGCGTTATCCCGCAGATCTTCACCCTAACCATCGCCCAGATCCCCCTTAAGCTCTCTTATCTTTGACGCGATGCTCCTCGATCGCATGATCGAGGTGCCAACCAGGAACTTGCTCACGCCAAGCTCTAGAAATTTTCTCACGTCAGATGCCGAAGTTATCCCGCTCTCGAGGACTATCCGCTCACAATCGCCGCCATGCGCCGCGATGATCTCATAAGCGCGGTCGAGACTGAGGTCAAGCGTGTCGAGGTTTCTAGAATTCACCCCAAGGAGGTCCGCATCATAGTGAAGCGATGCTTTGAAGTCCTCCATCGTATAGGATTCAAGCAAGATCTCGAGCCCCATGCCGTGGGCGAGCTCTATCGCATCCCTCAACTCGAGCTCTGTGCAGCCCCTCGAGAAGGCCGGGAATATTAGGAGTATTGCTGATGCACCCGCCCTATAGGCGGCCTCTATCTGGGCCTCAGAAACTATGAAGTCCTTCATCAAGATTGGGAGGCTTGTGATTCCCGAGGCCTCCGCGAGATATCCTATTGACCCGGAGAAGTTGTCAGGGTCTGTTAGGATCGAGAGAGCATCAGCCCCAGCGTTCTCCATCTCCATTACGAGGCTTAGTGGATCCTGCTCCTCCCTGATCCAGCCCATGGATGGTGATCGGAGCTTCAGCTCACATATCAGCGAGATCCCGGGCTTATCCAAGGCCTTAAGCATGCTCGGCCTCTTCACCGCCGCCTTGCATTCATCTAAGCTATAATACCCCTCTGCAACCCTTCTCCTCGCCTGGGCACATGCCTTCTCTAGAAAGCTCATTCCACCACCCTCATCCACGACTCGAATCTATCTTGATCGCCGCCAGTCTCCTTCACGAGCCTCCTCAATAGCTCGATCGGCTTTCCCGATTCTATCACGCGCCAAGCCATCTCCGCGCCACCAGCCGGGTCATCAGCCAATCCGCCGACCATTAATGTTAGCGATGAGTTCGCGAGGAGGAGCCTCGTTAATGGATGACTTCTCCCAAGAGCCCCCGCCAAGGCCTCCAAGGTTCTTCTGATGCACTCATCCCTGCTTCCCACGATTATCTCCTCAACTCTCGCCTTCTCGAGCCCAAAGCTCTCAGGGCTGAGTATCACCCGCCTAGCCTCCCCATCCTTGATCCAGATCACCATAGTCTCGGAGAATATTGATGCCTCATCTATCCCGCCATCCCCATGGATTATCGCGGCCTCCTCCCTTCCAAGGATTTTGACCGCCTCAGCCACGCGCTCCATGAACTCGCGGGAGAAGACTCCGAGAACCTGAGCATTCACCGGTGCCGGGTTTGTTAGGGGGCCCAGCAAGTTGAAGATCGTCCTTATTCCGATCTCCTTCCTCACGGGCATGACATTCTTCATTGATTGATGATATCTTGGCGCGTAGATGAATCCGAAGCCCAGCGACTCGATGCACCTTGAAACCATGTCCGGCTCTAAGTCTATCCTCACGCCGACCTCCTCAAGGAAGTCCGCGCTGCCACAGTAGCCTGTGAATGATCTATTGCCGTGTTTTGCGACCCGGCATCCAGCAGCAGCGGCCACAAGTCCAGACGCTGTGCTGACGTTAATAGTCTTTACCAAGTCGCCCCCGGTCCCGCACGTGTCTATCAGCCGTCCCCTTGTGGGGCTTACCCGTATCGGTGTCGCAAATCTTCTCATAACCTCTGACATGGCGGCTATTATCGCTGGATTCTCGCCCCGTATACGGAGGGCGGTGAGGAAGGCGGCAGCCTGAGCATGTGTCGCCTTACCCCTCATCAGCTCCTCCATGCATCTTGCCGCGAGCTCCGGTTCTATGCCCCCACGCTCCACAAGCAGCTTTATCGCCTCGACTATGCTCATATCATTCCCCCCAGGAAGTTCCTGAGAATCTTGATCCCGCTGGTGGTTAGGATGGATTCGGGGTGGAACTGCACGCCCGCGATAGGCAGGCTTCTATGCCTAACCCCCATGATCTCGCCATCATCGAGCGATCTCGCGGATATCTCGAGGCAGTCCGGCAGGCCCTCCTCATCGGCGACGAGTGAGTGATATCTACCGGCCATGAGCGGGTTCTCAAGCCCTTCGAATATCCCCCTCCCATCATGGCTTATGGGACTTGGCTTGCCATGCACGATCCTCCTCGCCCTAATTACCCTACCGCCAAACGCGTGGACTATCAGCTGATGGCCTAGGCATACCCCCAGTATCGGCGTATCCCGCGAGAATCTCGTGATGACATCCTCGCAAACTCCAGTATACTGTTTCTCGGATGGATGGCCGGGGCCTGGCGAGATTATAATCCTATCCGGGTCAATCTCCTCAACCTCATTTAGGGTGATCTTGTTGCTTCGCACAACTATCGCCTCAGCTCCCAGCCTGCCAACATAGTCGGCGAGATTATAGACGAATGAGTCGAAATTGTCTAGGATTAGGACGCGCATCTCTCACCAGCCTCCTCTAAGGCCCTCACAAGCGCCATCATCTTATGCTGGGTCTCCTTCCACTCTCGCTCCGGGATTGAGTCCCAGACGATACCGGCGCCCGCTTGGATGTAGGCTAGGCACGATCTCCTGATCAGGGTTCTTATCGTGATCGCGAAGTCGCAGCAGCCATTCAGCGAGAAGTATCCAATCGCCCCTGCATATGGGCCTCTCCTGACGGGCTCAAGCTCCTCTATTATCTCCATCGCTCTAGGCTTTGGCGCCCCCGAGACTGTTCCAGCCGGGAAGACGGCCTTGAAGGCATCATACATCGTGGCTCCATCTCTCAGCCTTGCCTCAACTCTTGAGACTATGTGCTTGACGTGGCTATACTTGACTAGGGTCATGAAGTCCTTCACCTCGACTGATCCGGGCTCCGCGATCTTGGCGAGATCATTTCTAGCGAGATCGACGAGCATAACATGCTCCGCCCTCTCCTTCTCGTCGGAGAGAAGCTCGTGGTCGGATTCCTCCTCCAGCCTCGGATCATTCATCCTCGGCCTAGTCCCGGCTATCGGGAACGTCTCAACTCTGACGCCCTCAACCCTAACCAGCATCTCGGGGCTCGCTCCAACAATCTCGTCATCCCCGAGCCTGAGATAATACATGTAAGGTGATGGATTAAGATCGCGAAGCCTGAGATAGAATGGGAGCAGGTCTCCCTCGATCTCGAATTCAAGCCTCCGTGAGAGAACTACTTGGAAGATATCGCCGTGCTCAATATACTTCCTTCCAGCCTCCACGATGCCCATGAACTCGTCCATGCTCATGTTGCTCCTCGGGCTGGTGTATCTGAGACGACGAGTGGCGGACGGCGGCGCAGCGTCCCTCAGAACCCTCTTGACCACATCCAGCCTACCATCCCCAGCGCATGAGCAGTAATAGTAGATTCGCCTTCCATGATCGTAGATCAGCGCGTCCTCGAATAAGCCGAACTTCATGAGCGGAAAGATGCTGCCCGGCTTCTCGCGCACTCGGATATCCTCCCAGAGGAATGAGGCCTCATATGAGACGTAGCCTACAAGGCCGCCGATAAACCGGGGCGAGGGGGAGGCACTCGCGATCGGCCGGGCTAGGCTTCTCAGCAGATCTAGTGGATCACCCTCCACCTCGCCGACAGAACCATGCTCATGGATTCTCGAGAACCCCTCATAACACTCGATGATTAGCTTGGGGTCGAAGCCGATGAAGCTGTATTCTGCGAGCCTCTTGGGGCCTGTTAGAGATTCTAGGAGAAAGGCATCCCGCCAAGCAGCTCTTATGGCCCCGAAAACCTGGAGGGGGGTGAGCCCTAGATCAAGCCTTACAAGCCTAAGCCGTCTCTCAGCGTGATATTCAGAGCCAAAGACAGCCACCGTTCATGCGAGATAGGCATTAGTGCACAAATATAAACTTTGGTGCTCAAAAAAGATCATTATTACACGGCCCAAAACGGCCTGAAAGGGGCGTATAAGATGCTGGCCAAGGTGGGCCAGAGACCGCTATAGGCGTATTTAATATGTTGTCCTAGAGGATTAATAGCGCCGGCATCGGAGATAAAAGGCTAAATCAGGTGCATGTATATTATTGTGCAATGTTGGATGGCGGGGAGGCGTGGGGGTGGGGTGATCTTCGGGAAGCTCTTAGGGCGATCCTCGAGGCGATCTTGGGGAGGAGCTGCTTCACGGCTCTAAGCTTTCACCTTAGGAAGGCTTTAGGCGAGGATCCTATCACAGCATTCCTTAGAAGACCTAGAGACTTTTACCAGGCTTTATCCGCCTTCTTCGGCGAGAGCGGGGCAACGGTAACCTTCAAGATAATATGCGGTAGACTAATCCTTCTCAGCAGCTCTGAGGAATTGACCCCAGATGATATTTACAATCTCTTGATGAGGGATGAGAATGCTGCTAGAAGAGTAATAATCGAGATGCTTGAGAAGCTTGTGAGGAAGAAGGGGCAGCTAGCATAATCCAATACTTTAGCTTCAAATATGTCTCCGCAAGATCGGGTTTACCCGGCTTATTAGCGGGTTTACCTCTTCGGCTTCTGTATCTTGCCCTGCACTAGAAGCTTTAGTGGAACCCCATTCACGAGCTCTACCTTGTATCGGACGCCTGGGAGGTCGCCCATGGACCTGCCCAGGGTCCCGCCGATCCCGCAGATTATCACCTCATCATGCTCATCTATCACGTTGAGGGCTCCGTCGCCCGGGCAGAAGGCCGTCACGACCTTTCCATTCTTTATCAGCTGAACCCTCACACACTTCCTGACAGCCGAGTTCGGCTGCCTCGACTCTATCCCGACCTTCTGGATTACTATGCCGCGGGCCATGGGAGCGCCCTCAAGCGGGTCAACCCTCTCCTTGAGCCTTAGCATCCTGACTCGATAACTCCTCTGACTCCACCTGAACTTCTTCCTATTCAGCCGGAGCTTTCTCGCAGCGAACTCGCCGTTACCCATCCCGGCCCAAGGCAATCCTCCCAGCTTTTAAACCTTCAGGCGCAAACAGGGCACCGGGCATAGGATATTATTATCAGCGTAACCCGGCCCTCAGCCTGGAGCTCGACAAGCCTGTTCCCGGCAGCCCAGGCCCTCTCGCCGATCTTCTCGGCGCCAATGTTCCCGAGCAGCCTCATAAATGCCTCCAAGAACTCCGCAGCCTCCTTCTCATCCTCCCAGAGTATCTTCCATCGCAACATGTAGCTGTCCCCCCGCTCGTAGAGCTGAAGCACGTCGCCCCTCCAGCCCTCAGCCGACCTGTTAGCCGATATACCGTCGAGATGTGCTCTAAGAACCTGCCGGATGAAGAACTCGCCCATGACATCTTGTAGAATCAGCCTCCACTCGCCTCCCGGGTGGGGCGGCGGATCAACAATTATCGGCCTCCACCCCTCAAGATGCTTCTCCGGGTGAAGAATCTGGGCCGTGGATCGAGGTGGATCATCATAGAGCGCGTTCACCATGCTCCAGCCGCCCCGCTCATAGACACATCTCACGAAGGGCTCGCCATAGATATATGGGAAGAGCCAGAGAGCCTCAAGCGGCTCGAGGATCGACTCGGGTGATGAGCCGCGAGGCCTAACACCATGCTCCAACAAGTATCGGGAGCCTATCATGCCCGCCTCGCCCTCGACAAGAGCGCTCAACGCATTCCGTTCATCGGTGGAGCCCGGCCTCGGCAGGCTGAAGTATTCACCCTGAAGGATGTGCATTAGTTCATGAGCAAGAATCGAGCCGGCTTCAACCCTATAAGATGGATCGAAGAACTCCTTCACTACGTATATCGTGTGGTCGGCCGCGCCGGCTATCATATAGCCGCTCACCCGAACCTTAAACTCGGTTAAATTGAAGTCATCAGGGACTATGAAGAGGGATTTTAGAACCGCCTCCTCGATCCTGACCTGTGTAGTGTTTAGGCCTCCCACGCCCCAGTGCTCCATAACCCAATCCCTCGTGAGGACAATTATTTCAACATCCTCCTTGAGGCTCAGCCCACGACGCGACTCAACCCAATCCCTCACATATTGTAGGAGTTCGCGGACAGCCTTCTCATACTCCTCATCCGAGATTATTGTGGCCTCGGGCTTTGACACTAGAATCGTCTCCGTTACTATTATGGTCTTTGCCCCCACCTGGCCTTGGGAGAGGAGATATGAGAATGTAAATGATGATGCCGCTGTGATTATCAGGATTAAGATAATCCAAATTCTAGTCTTCATTAGCCGATGAACCACCTAGACTTCACGAGATAAAAAATGTTGTGTGTTACAGGTTTTTTATGCTGGAGGTGGTGGGGGCGGAGGTGGAGCCCTTTCAACAGGTATCTGGAAGAACGCGATTATCTGAAGGATTATTGCGACGAGGGCGACAATAGCGCCCACGAGGATTATCGTCAATATCGCTCCGATGAGGTATAGGAGGGCTGCTGTAGAGAACATCTTGACGTTCAGGCTCGTGGCTATTGAGTTGAAGCTTCGCCTGATGAATATCGCGGATATGATACCGAGTATCCAGACGACAATAAGCACGGCTATCAGGGTCATGAGCATTCCAGCAAGGGTAGCTATAGGCCCACCCGCCATGAGTAGGCCCATGCTTCCGAGAAGTCCCGCAACTCCCATTACCGCAGCCACGATAGCCGAGATTATCCCTATTATCACTGCGATCAAGTAGTTGTTAAAGATCGTGCGATCACCCGTGTGATCCGAGATATACTTGACTGCAATAAGGACTAGGATGAAGCCGATGATGCTCAACACGGTGCCAGCATATGGGACAAATGCCAAGAGCATTAAGATGGATCCGATGCCTCCGAAAAGTCTTGCTTGCTCTAGAGCTGGCATGCAACAATATTGTTGTATTTCCGGTATAAAAGGATTTCAAAAACTTGTGTTAGAGGTTCTCGATAATTCTGATCAACGCCTGTTTGAAGTCTTCCGGGGATGCTCCCTCAATCCACTCGACCCTCTCTCTTAGGAAGTTGTCGAGCTTGTTCAGCAGATTGTCTCTCTCCTTGATGCTCAGTCCTACAAGGGACTCACCGATTCTATTGAGCTCCTCAGCCGGCTCTCCAAAGAAGTCCCCGGTAAAGGTTGCATGCATTATCATGTCACCACGTATGGCTATGCATAGCCTCACTGTCTTTCCCCTTTCAGACCTGTACACTACGCTTCTCCTAATCTCCGCCTGCAAGCCCAACCCTCCTGAGTATCAACGCATCCCTATCCCTGTCTGGGCACCCCCTACATGGCCCCAGATTCCAGTCTACTGTCAGGTACTTATTCCTATAAAGATCCTCAGCCATTTTCTTCTCCCAGCTCGTCAGCTCACCAAGCATGAACTCCTCGCCGAATATCTCCTCGAATCCTTTCAGGAGCGCGGCCTTAACTTCATCCATTGTAATCTCGCGGTTAAGCTCATTCTTCAAGGTCGTAACTCTCGCCCTCACACTACCCA
>CAZWXN010000003.1:0-49227 GCA_964637915.1 uncultured Nitrososphaeria archaeon
CGACCGAGGAGGTCATCACGCCGGAGGAGCTCAGGATGCTGCTTGAGGTGAATGAACATCCAGTGGCGTATGATGGCTTCGAGCCCAGTGGCTTAGCTCATCTACCCCTTGCCTTATTAAGGCCCATAAAGCTTGAGGATCTGCTTGAGGCTGGATGCAGGTTCAAGCTCCTTCTCGCGGACTGGCATGCGATGATAAACAATAAGATGGGAGGCGATCTCGAGAAGATAAGAAAGGTTGGGGAATATCTTCTCGAGGTCTGGAAGGCTGCTGGAGTAGATCTTAGCAAGGTTGAGGTCGTCTGGGCCAGTGACTTGGCAGCCGACCCCGACTACTGGAAGCTCGTTATAAGAGTGGCGAAGAATGTGACGATAAAAAGGATATTGAGGGCTCTCCCAATAATGGGGAGGGTTGCTGGGGAGCTTGAGGAGGCGGCTCAAATAATATATCCGGCGATGCAGGTCTCGGACATATTTTATATGGGTGTCGAGATATGCCAGCTCGGACTTGATCAGAGGAGGGCGAATATCCTCGCGAGGGAGCTCGCGCCCAAGCTCGGGTTCAAGAAGCCCGTGGCAGTCCATCATCACATGCTTATGGGTCTTCAGGGACCATCAGAGCTCAAGGGATTCGAAGATGATCCTCGGATGAACCTTCAGATAGCGTCGAAGATGAGCAAGAGCATCCCTGAGACCAGCATCTTCGCCCATGACGATAAGGAGACGATAAGAGGCAAGATCAGAAGAGCTTACTGCCCGCCGAGAACTGCCGAGAATAACCCCATACTGGAATACGCCAAGTACATTATTTTCAGGAAGCTTGGAAAGCTGTATATAAATAGGCCGAGCAAGTATGGCGGCCCCATCGAGTATTACTCCTATGAGGAGCTTGAGAGGGATTATGTTGAGGGCAGGCTTCATCCAGCAGATCTCAAGGAGGGCGTGGCAGAAGCATTAAACCAGCTCCTAAAGCCCATCCGAGAACACTTCGAGAAGGATCCGCGTGCAAGAGAGCTCTACGAGTTCGTCAAGTCCCAGGAGATCACGCGATAAGGCTTTAGAGGGGCTAAGACGGGATTTCTCAAGTTGATTGAGATTCTCATCTACTTGATCATATTGATCCTGCTGGGGTTATTGGCGGGATTTCTCGGCGCAATGCTCGGCCTCGGCGGCGGCTTCATCATCGTTCCCGCCCTTATGCTTCTAGCGGGATTCGATGCCCATCATGCCATCGGGACCAGCATGGCCGCCATACTATTCACGGGATTCCCGGCAGCATTCGCTTATCATAGGCAGGGTAGGCTCGATTGGAGGCTCGCACTGGTCGCTGAGGCCACGACGATGCCGGGATCATTTCTAGGAGCAGTGCTCACGGGGCTCATCGCACCTGATCCTCTGAAGATCCTATTCTCCATCTTCCTCATCGCCCTAGCACTCTCGATGATCCTGAGGAAGAACCCGCAATCTAGCGGGAAAGCGGCTAGGAGGAGCGGCGGGGTCGCTGTCTGGAGGAGGGCTCTCAGGGACTCACGCGGCGAGGTTTTCACATATTCGGTGGATTTGTTGAAGCTCCTCCCCGCAAGCTTTCTCGCCGGGATCATTTCGGGATTCTTCGGCGTGGGCGGCGGCACCATAAAGGTCCCCGTGCTATATCACCTCGGAGCTCCCATGCATGTTGCCATCGCGACCTCAACGCTAATGATCGCGCTCACCGCCATCTCCGGGACCATCGGCCACCTACTCCTAGGACACGTGAAACTTATCGAGCTACTCGCGCTCGCACCCGGGATAATTGCCGGAACCCAGCTCGGAGCATCCACTGCTCGGAGAGTCAGGTCGCCGACGCTGAGGATGATATTCTCCCTAGCACTGATCATAATCGCCATGATCTTGCTCGTGAGATAGGCATATGTGCCCCACCGCCGACAACTCCCCATCATGGCTGGGGCTCAGCGCCCCTCTCCGGGGAGCCAAACGCAGCGGTGGGGCAGTTATAAGAACTCTAAGGCCGCTTAAATAATTTGGGCAGAAAATTTACGTTCTCGAGAATCACGTCGGCTGGACATCTCGTGAAGAATGTGCATGAGTATTTGTTCGTTAGGACTGCTGCTAGGTATGTCTTGATGTTATTCTCCCTCGCCTTTATGGCTAGGAAGTAGTCTTCCCCGCCATCGCCGACATAGAGTACTCGCTCGACACCGAGTCTCTTACAGCACTCCAATAGTCCCGCTGGATTGGGCTTATCCATCTCCCTCCTGCTATTATCTCCTGTAAAGATGCTCGCCTCAAGATCGAAATAGTGAAGTACCGGGCTTAGGATCTTTTCAGCCTCCCAACGCCCCTTACCAGACAATATCGCGAGACCCCTCGGCACAAGCTTCCTAAGCTCCTCCAATACTTCTGGCTCGATTATCAGCCTCTCATTCTCCAGTAGCCCGGGGCCATCATAGAACCTCGGATTCACGCCATACTTTCTCCTTATCCCCTCAGATCCGATGTATAGTTCGCTGAATAATGTTGTCATTATTCCGGAGCCATATGGCGATATGGGGCCGATAAGCTCCCTAAACTCCCTTAGCCTTCGCGGGGAGACAGCCCTTCTATCCAATAATGCCTCAACATCCCCCGGAGACACATATTCCCCAAGGAGGGGAACCATGCTGGAGATTAGCCATCTAAGAGCATCCTCTAGGGGCTTCGGGCTACTCCCATCCCATGAGACTCGATCCATGTAGTGGCTCAAGTCTATTGGCTCCAGATCTCTCCTCACGAGGTCCGGGCATCCAAGCTCCACATAAATCGCCTGAAGGATTACTGAGATGATGTTCCTGATATTATTGAATCCCCCGAACATCTTCATGAGCTGGAAGGCCTCATCATAATCAACACCAACCCTGCATTCTATCCCAAGGAGCTGGTCGAGGTAGATCACTGTTATTATCTTTCCGGCGAGCGGGAATGATGTTGAGGCATCTATGAGAGTCCCATCGCAGTCAAAGATTATCGCCTCAACCTCCCTCAGCGAGTCTAGTTTCTCCTCTAGCGCGAGAACCCCGCCATCCACCACAATGTAGCGCATGAATCCTCACCGTCTAAGCTTCTCGGCCAAGAGGCTAAGATCAAGTTCCATCGCCGCCGTCGGCATGCTCAGCTTCCAGTTGGTTAGGACCTCCGGGTGGATCTCGCCGAGGAATCCCAGCGCGTCGCCGCCCCATATTATCTGAGCCGCCCTGCCTTCTATGAACGGCATAGAATCCAGTGGGCTTAGATCCCACCCCTCCACGCCGAGATTCCTCAGTACCTCCTCAACCACCGACTTCATCTCAGAATATGATGCCTCTGAATGTGATGAGGCCGCGGCAAGCCTAAGCCTCCTAAAAGCCTTCTCCGGCCTAGATGAATCGGGATGGACGACATCCCCTACCTCAAATATCCTCTGAGGATATAATGCCTTAACATTCAGGGCGAGGGTCTTCATGAGACTTGGTAGAACCCATGTCCTTAGGATCGAGTATTCCTGCGAGACAGGATTCTTGAGCTTGATATGCGGATGAGGCTGAACACGCATCTTGACATACTCAATCTCGACGTTTGTTAAGGTGAAGTTCATAACCTCCGTGAAGCCGAGACCTATCATTATCTCCCTAGCCAGATCCTCCAGCACAGTATCGGGGTGAAGCCCTCCATAAATCAATACATGGGGCTGGGTTGGCTCAAGGTTACCATAGCCTATGCCCATCGCCACATCCTCTATCAAGTCAACTTCATGCATTATGTCGGGCCTATATGGCGGTGGGACAACCTCTATCATCTCACCCTTAGTCCTGGCATCATACCTCATTCTTCTCAGCGCCCTGACTATGTCGATGCTTTTCAGCTCGAGACCAAGGGTCTCATTCACGCTGCTCCTCCTCACCCTCCATCTCCTCGTCTTGTAGATGGGCGTTGATATGATCTTGTCCGGGTACTTGACCTTGACACGCTCAACCATGCCGCCCATATCAGCCATCGTCGTTGTGAGTATGTTTATCGTGTGAATGACTGCCTTGAAATCAGTGCCCGTCACGTCGATGAATATGTCCGTGGTCTTCTCGCTAAGCTCCGTCAGCCTAGAGTTTATTATCGGCGGGAAGGAGAGGACCCGATCCAAGGAATCAAGTATCAAGGGGTAGAATGGCTTCCCCCTCAGGATGTGGGCGTATTGGATCCCCTTCTCATGCCCCTCCAGTATCTCGTCGAGCGTCATGGGGGAGTATCCGCCCAGAGGTATAAACTTGTATTCGTCACCCCTCGCCGCGACATACTTGAATGGGGGCTTGACCGCGGAGTAGTCGTGGAGTCCTATCGCGACCTTCGCCCTATTCCTTCCGAGGATCCAGTGAAGATCCTCCTGCATCACTATTAGCTCCTCAAGCTCCTCGGTCCCCAGCTTCAGCCCCCTGACTATCGCGGCGGCCACATAGGGTCTTACATCCCTAAGCCTAGGATCAACCTCAATATACGTCCTAGCAGGCCTAAGCCTGTATCTCGGAGCTCCCACCGATATCCCGAGGAGACCCCTCGCTGCCCTTGCAATACCCACGGGGCTCGAGAAATCCGGCCTATTCGGGTTATACTCGACCCTGAAATACTCGTCTGTGATCTCCTCAACATCAAGGCCGAGGTCGTGGAGGAGGTTTGAAAGCTCCTCATCACTCAGCTCTCTTCCGAGAAGGCTCCAGAAACGCTGCTTCCTCACAGTGAGAGCCGGCATTTTTCACTAAACGCCGCCGAGGCCCATTAAATGAACCTTTCGAGCCCAGTCCATGTTTATTAGATGGCTATCATGCGGAGACGTTGTATGCCGGAAGACTGGGAGCTTGAGAGGATAAAGTATGAGAAGCTAAAGAGGTTGATGAGCGGGACCGAGAAAACCCAGGCTGAAAAGCCTACAGGATATTCGAAGCCGATTCACTTGGATGAGGAAGAGTTTGACGAGTTCATCAGGTCCCATGATCTCGTCTTGGTGGATTTTTGGGCTGAATGGTGTGGACCCTGCCGCATGATAGCCCCGATCCTAGATGAGATAGCGAGGGATTATGCGGGGAGGCTCACCGTGGCGAAGGTGGATGTTGATAGAAGTAGGGGACTCGCCATGAGATTCGGGATCATGAGTATACCAACCCTCATCCTGTTCAAGAGGGGGAGGCCCGTGGAGATGATGATCGGCGCTAGGCCAAGACCCGCGATAGAGGAGATGATCAGGAGGCATCTCTAGCCCCTGGAAATCCATTTCTAGAGGCCATACCTTTGTAGAGATTCTGATGAGGGCTTGGCTATCCTAGAGGAGCTACTCACGATCCTAGCGGCTGTAGGGATGACATGGGCTAGGATGACAGCGGCCCTTATCATCTCGATAATCTTCTCCTTATGTGTTGGGATCCCCGCCGCTGTTAACAGGGTGGCGGAGAAGATCGTGATCCCAGCCCTCGATATACTCCAGTCAATCCCGATCCTCAGCTTCTTCCCAATAGCATTATACGTGTTCATAATTATTCACCCGGTTATAGGGCCGGAGCTCGCCGCAATCTTCCTAATATTCACGAGCCAGGCATGGAACATAGCATTCGGGGTCTATAAGAGCGTGAGGCTGATACCCCCGGAGCTCTTGGAGGCCTCTAACGCCCTGGATTTAGGACTATGGAGGAGATTGTCCAGCCTCTATATCCCGGCGGCTTTCCCCGGCATAGCCAGTAACCTTCCACCATCATGGGCTAATGGGCTATACTTTCTTGTCGCCTGCGAGATAATCACAATAGGGGAAGCTGAGTGGAGCCTCTTCGGGATAGGGACGCTCTCGACGAGCTATATCATGGCTGGGAAGATGATCGAGTTCATAGCTAGCTTGGTCGTGGTCATCGCTGCCGTTATTCTCACGAATCTTCTCGTCTTCATCCCCGTGATAAGGCTCAGCGAGAGATACAAGTTCGAGGAGAGAGCGGCTGAGATACCTAGAGTCTGGATCGAGAGGGTCTCAGGATGGCTATCGCGCATGGCGAGGCGGATAGCATTCAGCTTAAGCCCCCGACTCACATTATTCGAGCTGAGGATTCCATCCGGGACCCCGAGGATCCTGCTGATCGCCATGCTAGTTGTCGTAGTCGCGCTTCTAGGGCATAGTATCTCGGGAAGGATTTCGGCCGAGGTCACGCTAGCCTGGGCCCAAGATATAGTGGAGGTATTTCAAAGACTGGGCGTGGTGGATCCCCTCGTGATGATCGGATTCTCGTTAGCCCGCGTCTCCGCCGCCGTGGCCTTCGGCCTCCTCTGGACACTGCCAGTCGCGATCCTAATCTATGAGAAGAGGACGCTTGAAAAAATCCTGATACCACCATTCCAGATAATAGCATCCTTCCCAGCGACACTCATACTCCCGCTAATCGCGAAGGCCGTCGTGGATCTAGGGCTCCCACTCGAGCTAGGCGCACTCCTCATGATACTTCTCGGAACACAATGGTATCTACTCTTCTTCTTGCTGGATGGGCTGAGAAGCATACCATATGAGGAGGAGGAGGTTTGTAAGGCCCTCGCGATGACTAGGCTACAGAAGCTCAGACATCTCTATCTCCCTAGGATGCTTCCATCACTTATCATGGGGCTCATAGTATGCTTCGGCGGCGGGTGGAACACCTTAGTGGTAGCTGAGCGCGCAATCTTGGGAGAATTCACATGGGATCTCGGGAGCCCCGGCATAGGGAGGATGCTCAGCATAGCCGTGGATGAGGGGGACCTCGCCCTCCTAATCGCCGCGACAATCTGGATGGCGGGCTTCATAGTCCTCCTGAATAGGCTCTTATGGAGGAAGCTATACGAGAAGGCCGTGAAGATGGTTGGTGTTGCGTGATGAATGGACCCAGCATCAAGGAGCCGATACTGGAGCTCAGGGACATAGTCTTCGGATACAAGCTGAGAAAGGGCGAGAATATCAGGATTTTCGATGGCCTCTCCCTAGACGTAAAATACGCGGAGTTCATCGGGATAGCTGGGCCGAGTGGATGCGGCAAGAGCACGCTAATCAGGATAATGGCAGGCCTCATCAAGCCCGAGAAGGGAGAGGTCCTCTTTAGGGGCAAGCCGCTCAAGAAGCCGACACCGAGGATTGGGATAATGTTTCAGAGCCCAGCCCTCTTCCCATGGTATACCGTTCTCGAGAACGTCATGCTGGCATTGATCCATGAGAAGGATCTGAGTGAGAATGATAAGATTGAGAGGGCGAGGGTGTTTCTGGATATGGTTGGCTTAACGGCCTTCGAGTCCGCGTATCCCGCAGAGCTGAGCGGCGGTATGAAGGCTAGGGTCGCGCTAGCCCGCGCCCTTGTCTCTCAGCCGGATCTTCTCCTAATGGATGAGCCATTCAGCAATCTAGACCCGCTGACAGCGATATCGCTGAGGAGGGAGGTGGAGTCCCTCTGGCTGAATCAGAGCATGCCACCGAGCTCCGTCGTCATGGTGAGCCATGATATAGAGGAGCTCGTAGAGCTATGCGACAGGATAATAGTCCTGACGAAGAGGCCGGCCAAGATTGCCGGAGCAGTCGAGGTCGATCTCGATAGGCCGAGGCAAAGGAGGAGCCCAGAGTTCTACAAGTATGTTGACGAGGTCTACACCCTTCTAAGCTAGCTCTTCTTTACCTTAAACGTCTTCTCCTCTCCATTATACTCGACGAGCTCTGTGTATAGTAGCCATTCTAAGAGCATGCGGTGAATCTCCTCCGGGTCCCTGTATTCCTCGCTAAGCCCGCTTATCTCCGAGATCTCCTCGAAAAGCTCCTCGGCCGTGAACTCCTCCCTCTCTTTAACGAGTTTGAATATCGTGGCGAATGGCTCGACACTCCTCAGAGCATCCCTTATAATAAGCTTCTTTTGATCCGGCCTTGCCTTCACGAATTCCCTGCCGAGCTCCGTGAGCGCTATGTCTCCATTCTCCACCTTCACGAGGCCTAGGGCTTCTGCCACGTCTATCACGGGAAGGAGCTCATCAACATCGCTCTGGAGATTGATTGCTATCCGGGCTATATCCGCCTTGCCCCCGTGATCAAAGATAACGTTAATGATCCCGGTGATCATCTCGGGTGTTACGAAGGAGGAAATTTTAGGCCTACTACTCATCTACCACCTTCCTTGTAGAAAGAATAGAGGTCCCATGAGATAAAGGTTTTCCCGCAATATTTTTCAAGCAACTCTCGAGCAGATCTGCTCGATCGGATTAAGTCTCATGTGGAGTTTTCGATACTCCTCCGCGCTCCCTCGAAAAGATTCATCCGACAGGATTCTTTTTATCGCTGATTCAAGCGTCTCACGTGAGAGCTTATCCTGCTCGAGGATTATGCCCGCGCCGGACTCAGCGACCGATAATGCATTGCCAAGCTGCTCACCATGCGCCGGTATCGGTATCATTATCACTGGCTTCCCAGATGCGAGGGCCTTAGCCAGCGTCGTCTGCCCAGCCCTGCAGATAACCAGATCCGAGATCGCGAATATCTTCATCGGATCGTCCACCCATGGGTAAACCCTCACGCGCTCGGCAATATACCCGGGCTCATCGCCGCCGAGTGTCGCTATGACCTGATACTCCCCGACGATCTCATCGAGTATTGGCAATATCCTCCTCGTCAAAATCCTCCGCTCATAAGCTGGGCCGCTGGCGTGATAGAATATTATCGGGCCGCCT
Organism: uncultured Nitrososphaeria archaeon; assembly: GCA_964637915.1. Lineage (GTDB taxonomy): Archaea > Thermoproteota > Nitrososphaeria_A > Caldarchaeales > Wolframiiraptoraceae > Wolframiiraptor. The sequence continues at coordinate 8,709 of CAZWXN010000003.1, forward strand.
CCCGGATCCAAGCCATACATCTCGCAAAGCTCATCCCTCCGCGGATTCTCCTCAAGCCTCTCGATAACCGGTCCTATGAAGCTAGTCCTCTCGAGAAACCTATCCGGGATGACAAGATTCCGCTTCGAGATCGTGTATGGCGGAGGATAATCCACTATCAGGATCTCGTCGCTAAGTCCCCAGATCTCCCCAGGAGAATAGCAAGCCGCCTCGAGTATCTCTATCAGCCTCCGATACCGGGGATACTCTATCCTTATGTTGAATTGGTTGAGTATCGTGAATGTTGGCTTCCCGAGGATCTTTCCAGCCAGAGTCGTGGATACTCTCGAGTCTGATAAGACTAGGTCCGCATCCTCGGCATAGCCAAGCTCGCATGACAACTGCTCCAAGAACCTGATTGGGAGCATGATGTTTCGGAAAATGGTCATCTTTATGCTGACCTTGCCCTCGGGCAGCACACCATAGGATACCGGCGGCGATGGCAGCGCATTAACCCCCGCAGACATCAGATATCTCAGGCCATCGCCATAGGAGGAGACGGTTATTGTAAAGCCGCGCCTCTCCAGCTCACGTAGTATGATCAGTGATCTCGCGGCATGTCCATAACCTATACCGCATATTCCAAGGTGTATTCTGCGGGGCGGCATCTCATGCTACCTTTCCACATTATCAACATCTTCCTAAACTTCTCTCAATAACCCTGCCCTTGGGAGACTCCTCCTCGAACACTTGCGCAGAGAACCTGTATAGCCTCATCTTGCCGGTGAGCCAGTATGTAGGCGCGAGGCCGGCCTTGATGCAGAGATGCATGAGATACTCCTCGGGCGACCAGCCATATTCTACTGGAACCTGCGGGAGTAGGAGACCGCTATAGATGCCCGCCTCAATTATCAGGCCATCCTCCCCTATCCTTATCATGTTCGGGAGCTCCTTTGGATCTGTGAACTTTATCTCCTCGGGCGGTGTCAGCACGCTAACCTCCACGATTATGCTTGACATCTCCTCTGGGGAGACCGGCGGGAACCTGGGATCCTCGGTCGCTGATGCTATCGCAGCCCTCATGGTTGCCTCTATCAGCGGGTATTCGGGCAGCGGGATCCCTATACAGCCTCTCAACTCCCTCTCCGGATAGGTGTAGAGGGTTACGAAGACGCCCTGCCTTCTCCTAATCTTCTCGGGAGCATCATCGGGTGGAGCCGGCATCTTCCCGGAGAGATAAACCTCTATCGTCTTTCTAGCAAGCTTCACGAGGTATGTGCCCTCACTTAGGCTGAGCCTCTCCATGCCATCGAGATAAGCCTCATCGTAGATATTTAAAATTCCGTGAGCGTCATGTTATTGAAGGGTTTGAAAGCCTTTTCTTAGCCTCCTCAAGCGTCCGGCTTATGTTCTTCCAGTGAGACCCGCGCCAATACCTCTTGCCGCATCCGGGGCAAATCCACTCCTCCCTGCCAGACCTATGCTCCAAGTTTAGAGGGTGATTACAGACCGGGCATCTTGTGTGTCTCGGGTCGAAGCTTAGGCTTAGGCCAAGCTCACGCGCAATTCTCGCGAGGATCCCGGGTATATCGTTCTCATGGAATAGGAGTGCTCTTAGCCCCCTTCTCGCGGCAATCGCCGCTAGGCCCCTATCCATGGTGAGTATAACCCGGCCCTCAGCCTCAGCTATGCCTAGAACCTCTCTATCACCCCCGCCCCAGTAAATCGTATCGTATCCGAGTATCCTTAGCCATGAGATTACGTTCTTCAGCATGGCATCCGCGACGAATCTACAGCTCCTCGGCCCCTTTACGCCCACGCCTACAATAATGTAAACATGTGATGCTATCTTTTATGTTTCAGCGCGCTGCTGAAGCATCATCAGGGCATATCCTAGATCTGAGAGTCTGGGTATAATCGCGAGGCCCAGCTCCATGATTATCATGGGCCTCCCCGCATCCCTCTTTATGAGAATCGCCTTCATTCCTGATGAGATGGCTCCTCCAATATCCTCAATGAGCTCGTCCCCGACATGCGCCGCCTCCTCGCTCGAGACCCCCATCGAATCGCATAGTTTCATGAATATCCTTCTATCCGGCTTGCCGATGCCGACCTCGTCCGCGTATAGCTGCGCTTCGAGGAATCGTGAAAGCCCTGCACCCTCGATGACCTTCCTCGTCAGCCTTCCAGGCCAGTAGAAGACGTTACTGATCACAGCGAGCCTAAACTCCCTCGACAAGTCCTCTAAGGTGCTCCATGCGTCGGGGTAGACCAGCTCGCATGGATCCATTATGCTAAAGGTGTCCTCCACGACCCTTGAGACCACGTCCTGCGGAATGCGGAGCTTCTCGGCGAGCGCCTGCTGAGCGGCATCCACGATCACCGAGTCGCTGATCATCCCGGAAGCCCACTTGGGCTTAAGCTCCCTGTAAACGCTTATCATAACCCTGAGCATGGATCCCCCATCCATGCCGATCCGCTCGCCCAGCCTCTCAGCAATAGCCCTCGTTATCAGATCAAGCCTAAGCATAGTATTCCACGCATCGAGCGAGATAAGCCTGATCATTAAGGCTTGTGGATCTCGGGCGACTCAAATACCTTGATTACTCCTCACTTTCTTCCCCTCTTCTTCTCAGGAGATCAAGCCTGCAGTCCTCGCATAAGTATTGGCCCTCGACGTTTAGCAGCATGTCCGACCATTCCCCGCAGCTATCGCAATATCCCTCGAGATATCCTTCACCGCTTCTCCTGAGAAGGCGGAGACCCATTATCTTCATGTTCTCTTTCACTATTTCAAGAATCTCCGGCGTCACCTGCAATATGTCCTTGAGACTTACTATGCCCGCGAGCTTATTCTTATAGACCACGGCCAGCCTGCTAACGCCAAGCTTGTTCATCTTCCTGACAGCATCCTCGATTTTGGCCTCAGGATCTATCGTGTGGAGTGGTGTGGACATTATATCCCTCGCTCTTACATCGCCGGGCCTCGCATTCTTGGCAATAACCTTCTCAACTAAGTCCGTCTTGGTTATGATCCCGAGCGGCGAGCCATCATCAGAGGTAACGATGACAGCTCCAACCTTATACTTCATCATCTTCTCAGCAATCTCCTGGGCGCTCTCATCCAAGCTACACTCTATCACGGGACTTGACATGACCTCGCGGACGAGCACTTCATCGGTAATCCTCAAGCCCTACCCCACTGCCAACATAACCATATAGCCGGATGCTCTTAAATGTTTAAAGCATCCAGGATGCAAAGCCCCCACATAATCAGAACGCCATATTTCGCAAGCAGCTCAACAATATTGCTCTCGGAATGATCATGTAGAAGATGTTCGAGGCTAGTTTACGTTTCCCCCGCAAGAGTATACAAGTGCCGGCCATTGGTTCATCAGCTTATAAGGGAATTTATACATTATTGTGTAAATTGTATGTCTAAATGCTCAGAATTTTTTATATTTTCGTGTAAAAGACCGTTTGCCATGAGCAGTGAAGCGATAAGATATTCTCGGCCTGATGCCTTGACAGCCATAGCCTATACTGTTATGGCTGCAGCGGTGACTGGCGTGGGCTTCCTCCTAACGGCACCGATACCTCTGATCCCAGGCGCTATTCACTGGAGGGTCTTGGCATTCCTCCCATGCGTCTTTGGAGTTCTCTTCGGCCCTGTTATAGGATTTCTCGCGGGCGCGCTGGGCAACACGCTATGGGCCGTCCTAGGCGGATACTTTAACCCAGCCACACCAATATTCGACTTAGTCGGCGTCGGCTTGACTGGGCTAATCCCAGGGCTCTTCTGCAAGCCCGAAGATTCTCTAAGCTCGAAAGGCCTCCTCAAGATCATGATCATCTCGTTCATCTCAGGCATAATCATGGTGCCGATAGTCGCCATAGGCTTTGACTGGGTTGGGGTAGCGCCTTTCGGGCCAGCTATAATGTTCCTAGCATTAAGCGATCTACCGCCGATCCTCATTGGAACACCAATAGTCGTGAAGGCTGTAGTCCCGCCGCTGCTTAGGAGGAGGCTTCTAAAATGGAGGCTATAGGCGAAGACAGGCTTAGAGTTGAGAATCTCGGATGCAGATATGATAAAGACTGGATCTTCAGGAACTTAAGCTTTGAGGTAAAGCCTGGAGAGGCTGTCGCGATCGTTGGCCCAAGCGGCTCAGGCAAAACGACGCTAGCATACTGTCTGGTCGGCATAATACCAAACAGGATAAAAGCTGAGGTTGAGGGAAGAGTCATAGTTAATGATAGGAATGTGCACACATCAAAGATCCAAGAGAACGTGAAGCTGATAAACATTGTTATGCAAAACTATGAGATGCAGATCTTCGGTCTCACGGTGGAGGAGGACTTGGCCTTCAGCCTAGAAAACCTCGGTCTAGACGATCATGAGATAGAGGCGAAAGTTAGGTGGGCGCTGGAGAAGTTCGGCCTAATGAATTATAGGACGTATTATGTCCATGAGCTATCAGGAGGGCTCAAGCAGAGGCTTGCAATAGCATCCGCGATAATCATGGCCCCGAAATACCTAGTGATGGATGAGCCGACGGCTAATCTAGACTGGGAAGGGATCGTGGAGCTCGCTAAAACGATTAACATGCTAAAGATGGATGGCAAGGGCCTAATCGTGATGACGAGAAGACTCAAGGGGCTGGAAAACTCCATTGACAGGATAATATCCCTAAATGGAGAAAGCATGCAGATAAAGCCCGAGGTGAAACTATGCGAGAATGCTCCACCCCCATCACCCTTCCATGGAAGCGACCCCGTGGTAACGTTTGAGAATGTTTGGTTCAGATACTCTAAGGATAAGAATTACGTGCTGAGAGAAATTGATTTAGAGATTTTCAGGGGCCAGTGTGTGGCTTTGATGGGGCCAAATGGCTCCGGTAAAACAACTCTGGTCAAGCATATTAATGGTCTGCTCAAGCCGATTAAGGGGAGGGTTATCATTCTAGGCAAAGATACTAGGAGGTATAGCACCGCGCAGCTATCGAGGTCTGTGGGCATGGTTTTTCAGGATCCGGACAAGCATATAACATGTGAGACAGTTTGGGATGAGGTTGTATTCGGGGCGAGGAACCTAGGCTTAAGCGAGAAATATGCGGAGGACGCGCTTAGGGATCTCGGCCTTATTGATCGCAAGGATGATCCACCATACCTCCTCAGCATGGGTGAGAAGATTAGGCTCTCGATAGCGGGAGCTCTCGCGATGAATCCTGAGATCCTGATACTAGATGAGCCCACAACAGGACAGGATGAAAGAACGCTGGCAACAATCTCATCTATGATAAGCCGCCTAAAGTCAATGGGCAAAACAATAATCGTGGTAACACATGATAGCGACTTCGCGTTAAGTGTAAGCGACAGAGTAATAGTGATGAGAGATGGCACTATAGCGGCTGATGGATCTCCTCGAGAGATCCTCTTGAATCGGCTTGTTGTCGAGGAGCTGGGGCTGGAGCCTCCGGCCGAGCTTCTGGAGCTCGCGGAGGTGGTGGCGTGATGGCCGACCTAGATCTCGATCCGAGAACAAAGATTATCGCCTTCTCCTCGGTTATCGCATTGGCCTTTATAAGCAAGGACCTTCTCGTGATCGCCGCCTTAGCAGCGGCTATGATGGCCGCGCTGCTCCTCAGTGATAAACGAGGCTTCATAATGAGGGGCTTAAAGGGCATGATCCCCCTCCTCATAATCGCGTTTCTATTATGGTCATTCATGCATGAATGGTCTCTATTCCAGCGCTATGAGAGCGGCGTCAACCTACAGCTCGGCGTATTCATGAGCTTAAGGCTGTTTCTGATACTATTAACCTCACTTGGGTTTGTCGCGACAATTGGCATGAGGGATCTCGTTAACGCACTGAACTCCTTCAGGCTTCCATATAAGGCGGTCTTCGTGCTTGGCCTTACGATGAGGCACCTACACACCATAGCTGAGGACTATAAAGCCATCAAGGAGGCGCAGTCATCAAGAGGACTCGAGCTGGACAGGGGCTCACTATTTAGGAGGATTAAGAACTATGTACCTGTCCTGATCCCCCTATTCGTTAGAAGTATTGAGAATGCGGAGAGGCTTACCCTAGCGATGGAGCTTAGATCATTCTCGCTCAATAGGAGGAGGTCATCAAATCGGGAGCTCAAGATCTTGGACCTCGTCATAATTGGGGGCTTCATATCGGCCTTGACCCTAGCAGCTCTCCATTACTTGTTTGCGGTGATCTAAGATGCTTGAGCGCGTTGAGCTATATAGAGGTCAAGAATCTCATAGGGTTTGCGTGGCTGGCGTCGTCAGGTATCTGCCCCTAGTTCAGGTGGATAAGGGCTTATGGATAGCCTCTAATGGTGGGATAATTTTCGGCGATATAGAGTTCATCTCGGCGGCGGCGAGGGCTATTGCGGAGAGGCTAAAGCCGTTAAGGCCCGATATCATAATTACCCCGGAGGCTAAGGCCATAGCCTTCGCATATGAGGTCGCGAAATCACTAGCCCATAAGAGACTTGTCGTAGCTAGGAAAAGCATCAAAGCATACATGAGAGATTATCTCGTTGAGGAGGTCAAGTCCATAACCACGAGAGAGAGGCAGATAATGATATTAACCAAGGAAGATGTTGAAGAGGTCTCCGGTAAGAGGGTCTGTATACTCGATGATGTCGTCTCAACTGGTGGAACAATAAACGCGCTGGAAAAGCTTGTTAAGAGAGCTGGGGGAAAGCCGATATGCAAGGCAGCAATATGGATAGAGGGGCCATGGTATCGAGATGGCCTAATCTACCTAGGAGAGCTGCCGGTATTTGTCACAGAAGATAAACTGAGGGAGCTTGAGGAAGCTCTAGCTCATCCCTAAGACCTCATGTGCTCTGTGAATATCATTGCTTAATTCCCAGCTCTTCGACGGCCTCAATTATATTTCCTCTTCCATAGGGTATTATCTCCTTTATCTGCTCCTTTAGACCCCTTATTGTTTTTGAGTCTAGTTCGATGCCCGAGAGGAGTTTTTTGAGGATCATGTCCACGAGCTCGTCTGCCTGTTTACTCCCCGGCTCGAGCTTCACGTATGATTTGGCTCTCCCGGCCACGGCTGTTGGCGGGCCATATACCAGCTCAAGATCCTCCGTGATCCCTATTGCCAGCTCAAGCCTTGTTTGAATATAATGCCTCTCGCCCTTTATGATGAAGCCTCCTCTCGGGAGATAATGGCCCGGCGGCGGCTCAAAGGATATCTGGCCCGGCTCGACATAATAGACCGTCATCGTCCTTAACCCCTCTTTCCATGCCCTGCTATAGACCGCGGCGAACTGCGCTGCCTCTATCCTCGACCGCTCGCCGGATAATCTTCCATTCTTCAGGATAACCGCCGCGGCCCCCCTAACCTCCGCGTGAAAAACCAAGTCATCGGGCTCCAAGTGCTTCTTCAGTAGGGCTATGTTGCTTGATGCATCCTTGCCAGCCACCGCAAGGAAGCCCTCGGACGTGATGACCCATCTATACCTCTCATACCACTTGGCCCTGCTCGGCTTAATCCTCGCAGACACCCTGAGCAGCAGCTCCTCAGCAGACCTTCTCATCGACTCCCTAAGCTTCTCGGCGCGCTTCCCAAGCTCATCGGCCTCCGCCCTCAGCTTCTCCGCCGCGCTCATCACCCTCTTGGCCTCATCGAATATCCGTGAGGCCTGCCTCATAACCGGCTCATCAAGACTCAGCTCAACCTCGACGCCATCATCGGAGACAAGCATCCTCCTGCTCCTTTCATCAACGCTTATCCTCACCCCAACAATATCATGTTTCCCCGGCACATGCTTTAGGGATTCGATTTGGCCCGATGCTTGAAAGAGCTTCTCAGCAATCTTCCTCAACCCCACTGCCCGAGCCGAGAGCTCATCAGCCTTAGCTCGCCTCTCCTCAATCCTCTTCTCGAGATCCCTAAGCTTCTCCTCCAAGGCCCTCCTCTTTTCCCGCTCGAGCATGCTGGCCAGGTAATGCTCATAGGAGATCCTGAAGGCTTCATTCAGGCTTTCAGCCTTTTCAAATCTCCAGCCCCTAGACTCATAGATTTTCATGGGGTATGGTAGTGGCTGGACCACGCCATCGGGGGAGAAGGCGACGACTGGTTGGCCATTATCAATCATCGCGAAGACCTCTCGTGCCGCCTCCAATATCCTAGAGACCTCCTCCGCGCTAAGCTCGCTAATCTTTCTCGAGCGATCGATCCCAGCGAGCTGTAGTATCTCCTCAGCATATCTTCCACCAAGCCCAGCCTCCGAAGCGAGGATGGATACAATCTTCTTCTCCGGCGCATGCCGCCTCTCCAAAACCTCTTTCAAGGTCTCGAGTGAGGGCGCCGGCCTGCGTGGTGGGAGAATATACTGTTCCCCGGGAGCTATCCGCCTATCCCGCATCTCCAGCCTCTGAAGGCATGCAAGTATCCTGCCAGCCTCATCCGAGACCACGATAGTCCCCTTTGGGAGGAACTCGCAAATCAGATTGAGCCTCTGCCTACCCTCCAGCTCCATTATCAGGATTCTCTCGCCCTCGACCAAGCTAACCCCGCTTACCCTCATGTCCTCAATCAGGCTCCTCATCATCTTACCAACCTGCGAAAGCTCAATAGGCTTCTCATAGCCACCATGAACAAGGTAAAAGAATAGGCCCGGCACTATCCTAAGCTCCCCGGAAAAACTATCGGACCTAAGCTTAAGAATAATCGACCCATCATTCATGTGATAGAGCTTGAGGATCCTAGCTCCAAATATTAGGCCCGAGATCTCCCCAAGAGCCCTCCTGAGCTCCAAGTATGATGCAGGCTCCAATCCTTCCACCAGCCCTCTCCAGCCCCATCATTCTAGGCGAATCCTTTTATTAACAAGTGTTGCCCGCAAACATTAAGAGATCTTGGCTTTCCGGATTCTAGGTGGCGCGGCCTTGAAGCTCGAGGACAAGCTTTACTGGGCTAGGTTCTTTGGCGGTTTGATGATGGGTTCATTAACAGCTCTCCTGAGGCTGTATGAGCCGACTATATTCCTCGGGATAGCGCTCGCCATCGCCGTCTACGTAATTTCAGCGATCATACTTAGGATAATATTGCCCCAGGAGCAGAGGATGATGCTTGGGAGGAGATTATACTTGAGCGGGGCAACTGCCTATGGAGCTATGTGGATCATCAGCCTGATAATCGTCTTCAACATACTTTGATCAGCATCAATAACTGGGCTTAAATTTAATAGGAAGACCCTCATCATCACGTGAAGATGAGTGGAAGATCCCTTGACGAGGTTATCATAAATACCATCAGGTTTCTCAGCCTTGATCAGATTGAACGCGCAAAATCCGGCCATCCTGGAATGCCCCTAGGAGCAGCTCATATAGCACATCTAATCTTCAGCAGGTTCCTAAAGTTCAATCCCAAGAACCCGAAGTGGATTGATAGGGACAGGTTTGTCCTCTCCGCAGGACACGCTAGCGCTATGCTATATGCGACACTCTTCGTGAACGGCTATGATATAACACTTGATGATCTTAAGAGGTTTAGGCAGCTTGATAGCATAACGCCTGGTCATCCGGAGAGCTGGCTGACACCGGGCGTCGAGACCACTACGGGGCCTCTTGGTCAAGGTCTCGGGAACTCGGTTGGAATGGCGATCGCTGAGAAATATCTCTCAAGCTACTTCAATAGAAAGGGTTTCAACATAATTGACCATTACACCTACGTGCTATGCAGTGATGGCGATCTTATGGAGGGGGTGTCAAGCGAGGTAGGTGCTCTCGCCGGCCACTTAAAGCTCAATAAACTAATCGTCATATGGGATAATAACAGGGTCTCGATAGATGGGCCGACGTCGCTTGCATGGTCCGAGAATGTTGTGGAGAGGTTTGAGGGATTTGGCTGGCATGTCCAGAATATTGAGGATGGATATGATCTTGACGCGCTTGAGAAGGCCTTGAGAAGGGCGAGGGAGGAGATGTCTAAGCCCTCATTCATAGCTGTGAGGACGCATCTAGCCTATGGGACTCCTATGCAGGATGATTGCAGGGCGCATGGTGCTCCGCTCGGAAAGGAGGTCGTGATGGAGGTTAAGAAGAGGGCTGGATGGCCGCTGGAGGAATTCCATGTACCCGAGGAGGTTTGGGAGTATAGGAGGAGGAAGATCGAGGAGGGTGAGCGGAGGGAGGCCGAGTGGAGGAAGCTCTTCGAGAAGTATCGCGAGAATTACCCGGAGCTCGCCGACCTCCTAATAAGGGCGTTTAATAGGGATTGGGGCACCGAGTATAGGAAGCATCTACCCACCTTCAGTAAGGATGAGGAGCTCGCCACCCGACAGGCGAATAATAAGGTGATCAACGCGATCACGAAGTATCTGCCCTTGATGATCGGGGGGTCCGCGGATCTCGCGGAGTCCACCGGCACATATCTCCATGACTATGGCAGCTTTCAAGCCGATAATCCTCTTGGCAGGTTCATACACTATGGTGTCAGGGAGCATGCGATGGGGGCCATAATGAATGGCATGGCATATCATGGCGGGATCCTGCCATATGGTGGAACATTCCTCGTCTTCTCAGATTATATGAGACCCCCGATCAGGCTCGCGGCGATGGCTAGGCTACAGGTTATCTACGTATTTACTCATGACTCGGTCTGGGTGGGGGAGGATGGGCCCACGCATCAGCCCGTGGAGCAGCTTTCATCCCTCAGGCTCATACCAAACATGTGGGTCATTAGACCATGTGATGCGAATGAGGTTGCGGTCGCGTGGGATATGGCGATAAGCCGGAAAGATGGCCCCACCGCCATAATTCTCACTAGGCAGAAGGTCCCAACCCTTGATAGGAGCATATATCCGCCAGCCGAGAGCATAAGGAGGGGAGCATATGTCTTGGCGGATGCAAGGGATGGCGAGCCCGATCTCCTCATCATAGCCTCGGGCTCCGAGGTGCACATAGCCCTCGATGCAAAGAAGATACTTGAGAGCCGGGGGCTCAGGGTAAGGGTTGTCAACATGGCATCATTCGAGGTCTTCGAGCTCCAAGATGAGGAGTATAAGAGAAGCGTCATTCCAAGATACATCAAGCGAAGAGTCGCGATAGAGGCTGGGGTGGGGCTCTGCTGGTACAAGTATGTCGGGGAGGATGGCCTCGTGATAAGCATCGAAAGGTTTGGGAAGTCGGCGCCCTACAAAGACCTGATAAAGGACTTCGGCTTCACCCCTGAGGCTGTCGTCGAGAGAATCATTAAGCACTTCGGGCTGGAGTAGACTTTTCCCTATGATTCCTGCTCGGCCTCTGCCTCTACCTCGCCTTCCTCCACGCTTTCTAATGCTGCCTGTTCTTTAGCAAGCTTATGTGGCACTGGAAGCGAGTCTATCATGTCTATTAGGTCTATCCAAGCCTGTATGAAGTCCTTGGGTGGATCATAAGCCTCCTTGAGTAGATCTGTGAATATCTTCTTGAGGTTGGCCTTATCCTCGCCGCCGAGGTACCTTTTCCAGAGCTGGAATATGAAGGAGTCCCGATCATCGGTGATATAGGCGTAGTATATCCCGTAAAGAGCCTTGTAATAGCCGTTATTGCCGAGCTTTTTCTCCAGCCTGCTAAGGGACTCCTCGGCCTTGCTTATCTTGCCCGAGAAGAGTAAGGTGAAGAAGTTTTTCACGGCTCTACCAGCCTGCTGGCTCATTCAGCCTCCTCCCCCTCCAAGTCCTCTATCCCGTTCTCCGTTATCCTGAAGAGCGCCTCGCCCTCCGGAAGATATGGGCTCGCCACGAGCCTCGCTATCCTAACATTCTTCCCAGCCGCTTTTCTCAGATATATTCTCGTGTGGCTCGTGTGGCCGACGATGTGGCCTCCCACCGGGAGCACGGCCATGGCGCTGAAGAACTCATCAGGCCTGGCCATCACCTGGTTCGTAACAACCGCTGCGGCGTTAAAGGCTCTAGCAAGCCTGAGAAGCTTATGCATATGCTTGTTAAGCTTCTGCTGCCTCTCAGGCAGGCTCTGCCTCCCAACGTACTCGCTCCTGAAATGCGCTGTGAGCGAGTCTATTATTATCAGCCTGACATTATTCTCCTTGATCACCTTATCAGCCTTCTCGAGTAGTAGAATCTGGTGATCGCTATTGTAGGCCTCCGCGTAGATTATCCGCTCACAGGCCTCATCCGGGTCAAGCCCCACGTGCCTCGCCATCTGGGCTATACGCTCGATCCTGAAAGTGTTCTCAGTGTCTATGTAGAGGGCCGCGCCGTTCAAGCCGCCCCTCTCAGGCGGAAGCTGGACGTTAACCGCTAGCTGGTGGCATAGCTGGGACTTGCCGCTCCCAAACTCTCCAAAGAACTCCGTTATCGACTGTGTTTCAACTCCTCCGCCGATCAAGTTGTCGAGGGCCTTGCTGCCGGTCGTTATCCTCCCAACGCCCTTCTTAAGCTCGGCCAGTTGCTTTGCCGTCACCCAGCTTATCTCTATCGCCTCCCTAGCAGCCGCTATTATCTCAGCAGCCCTCTTTTCACCAATCCCAGCAGCCGCCAGCTCGGCGATCGTCGCCGTCGCCAGCGACTCTATCGTCGAGAATCCTATCTCCCTAAGCTTCTGGGCCGTGGCCGCGCCGACCGAGGGCAGATCCTCTATGCGGAGATAGATCTTTTTCTCAGCCTGCATCTCCGAGCCACCTTCAGACTCTCGGCCGCTTCGACGGGGCACGCTATCCCCCGACAACGATATATAACGGGCTATCTATTGAGTCTTATCTAGCCTCTTTCCCAAGCTGCATGGAGCCCAGTTTTCGGGAGAATTAGCTGGTGTTCTGCCGCTCGAGGCTCTCCGGCCGTCTCCTTCTACTCGGCCTCTCAACCAGCCTTTCCAAATATTCGCTGAAGAAGAACCAGATCGAGAAGATCACAAGGGATGATCCTATCCCGATGGCTAGGCCCATGTATAGGGCCTCCTTGACTGGCTCACTTAAGGCGGTTACATCTATCAGCATCGTTGTTATGAGGAGCATCGCGACGAAGAGCAGGAATCCCTTCAACCTGCTCTCGATCCTTATCTTCTCTATCAGCGCTGAGAACGCCGTAAAGAGGATGAGCGCTAGGACTATGACGCTTATCACCCTAGCGCCGTAGATCAGCGCCGAGTTGGCTAGGCTCAGGTACTCAGGCCCCAAGAATATGTGGATCAGACCGTAGAGAGATGCTAGGAGAACCCCAGCATAGAAGATCCAGAGAATAACGGAGTTAAAAGATATTGGGAGCTTCACGCCAAGGCTCCTCTCCACAAATCCATCCAGATTCACGATGGAGAGAAGCTTCTTAATGGCCCCGCCTACGAACTTGAGTGCTAGAAAGGCGATTATCACCACGATTATCCCGAGGATGAGCTTCGGGATGAGCGTGATGAAATCCAACAAGAGCTTGGATGCGAATTCTCTGAGAGCCTCCTCACCTAAACCATTCATGCGATGGATTAGGGAGACTCGGCTGCTTTTTAGCTTACCCCTAGATTCCGGCTAGGAAGAGGATGAATTTGTAGAGTATGTAGAGGAGGATCAGCACCATGGCTAGGGCGAGGAGCCTGACTGTGAGAGCCATCACTTCCTTGCTCGTCTCCAAGATGTATGAGTATCCCATGAGGCTATTCGTGTAGATGAGCTGGGAGTAGGTCCTTGCGACCTCCTCAGGCACCGCCGCAACCTCCGGCACCGTGAGAAACGCGAGGGCCACGGATAGTAGCCTGATAAAGATCACTGAGGCGAATAGGAGCATGTAGTCCTGGCTGAAGAGCATGCCAAATGGTGTTGCCAGGAGCTGGGAGAGATTCGTCAGCATGGAGAGCATTATGCTGGACCTGACTGCTCCGAACTCCCTCAAGTACCTGGCGAACAGGAAGTTCCCGAGAAAGCTCGCTCCTGTGAACATGAATGTGCCGAAGGCGGTTATCCCAAGATGGGCTGTGGGTATTGGCGTGATGAAGGCGGCGATTGGGACGAGCATCAAGCTGCCGATAGCGATCCTAAAGCTCCTGAGAGATCTCCTAGCCCAGAAGAATGAACCCATAATGCCGAAGATCGTCGAGACGAAGTTCATGGCAGCGGCGAGATAGTCCGGCGCCCCTAGAACCCCCATCAGATAGGGCGTCCAAACTATTCCGAGGAGGTTGCTGGACATCAGCATCGCGAGCAGGAATGACGATATAGAGAACATCTGTTCAGGCCTTCCAACCCTCCTCGGCACCCTAACGCCCTCGAGATGTCCCATGTCCGCTGCAGAGAGCATGAGCGTGGCGAGAAGGCCTATCATCGAACCCGTGACGAATATTATGGCGAATTTCAGGTCTCTCGGCAGGATTGCTAGCATCGTCATCGCCGCCGCGGATCCAATGATGCTCATCAGGTTTCCGGCGATCGTCCTCTTCGCAGTAACATCCCTGACGTCAGACTCGTCGAACGATGAATAGATTAGGAGGTTCATGAAGGCTGTTATGATTGTTGTCGAGGTGCTTATCACGGCGTAGAGGGCCGCTATGCTCGCCAAATCCCTCACGAGCACCATTGGTATCCAGAAGATCCTCTCGAGCGCGTGGAATAGCAGGAGCTTCAGCTTAACCCTCCGGGTGAGAAAGCCCGGAAACCTCCATAAGGTCACTGAGACAAGAGACGCGATGGCGGTAGCGATCAATGTTATGAGGGAGATCCCGCCTATATCAAACCCTATCGAGGTTAGATAGATCACGAGAAGATTTCTGGTTAGGGCTAGGTATATCCCCGCGAAGGCCATCTCCAAGGTCAGAAGAAGCTTCAAGCTCGGGATTATGCGAGCTGAAGACAACTTAAGCCTCATCATGAATAGGCGGCCTAAAATACGTTCCCGGCAAACTAACACACATATATCATATAGGGATAAGGCTTGGATTGAGGTAGGGTCATGGAGTATAGGTTTTTGGGTAAGACTGGTGAGAGAATAGCCGCGATAGGTCTTGGGACATGGCTAATTGGTGGTGGCAGCGCGCCAGACTACTCGAGAGATAAAGAGGCTATTGAGGCGATAAGATATGCGATAGAGCTTGGCATGACACATATAGATACTGCTGAGATGTATGGCGGTGGCCACGCGGAGGAGCTTGTCGGAGAAGCGATAAAAGCCTTCAAGAGGGACGAGGTTTTCATAGCGAGCAAGGTATGGCCAACAAACTTGAGATATGATGATTTGTTGAAGGCTTGTGAGAGGAGCTTGAAGAGGCTTCAGACAAGCTACATAGACCTATACTACATACATTGGCCGAGTGATGTGATTCCTCTCTCGGAGAGTATGAGGGCCATGGAGCGCCTCTATAAGGATGGTAAGATAAGATACATTGGGCTAAGCAACTTCTCGCCCATCCAGATAGAGGAGGCGAGATCCTATCTATCCACAACCGATGTGGTCGCGATCCAAGCAGAGTATAGCCTCTATAATAGGAAGATTGAGGCGGATCTGATACCATACTGCTTCAGGAACGGCGTGACGGTGGTGGCCTATTCCCCTCTCGCGAGGGGCGCTCTTCTAGCTGATCTCAAGAAGCCCGCGGAGAGGAGGATCCAGCTGCTCATGGAGCTCGCCGAGAAATACTCCAAGACGCCTGTTCAGATAGCGCTTAACTGGGTTATCTGGCATGATCAAGTGATAGCTATTCCGAAAGCCCTGCAGAAGCAGCATCTTGAGGAGAATGCAGGCGCGGCTGGCTGGAAGCTCACGAAAGAGGATTATGACATAATTTGCAAGGCTTGGTAGCCGGGATATCACCGCGGGGGAGAGCATATATTGCGAGAAAACAATAGCTGATCATGGCTTGAGCATGGCTGGATCTCGCCGCGTCTACATGGATTATGCCTCGACAACGCCGATTGATCCTAGGGTTCTTGAGGCTATGATGCCGTATTTCCGCGAGAAGTTCGGGAACACGATGAGCCCCCATGCCTGGGGTATGGAGGCTAGGGAGGCCCTCGAGAGGGCTAGGGAAATTGTTGCCGCGTTCATTAATGCAAACCCCATGGAGCTCATCTTCACGAGCAGCGCGACGGAGAGCAATAACCTCGCCATAAAGGGCGTCGTCCTAGCCAATCGAGGGAAAGGCAGGCACATCATAACATCCAAGATAGAGCATCCAAGCGTCTTGGAACCATGCAGGTGGCTCGAGAAAAACGGCTTCGAGGTAACATATCTCCCAGTGGATGCTCACGGGATCGTTGATCCCGGCGACGTAGAAGAGGCGATTAGAAGAGACACGATACTCGTCTCGATAATGCATGCAAACAATGAGATCGGCACAATAGAGCCCATAAAGGAGATTGGCGAGATTTGCAGGGAGCGCGGGGTGCATTTCCATGTTGATGCTGCTCAGAGCCTTGGAAAGCTCCTAGTGGATGTTGAGGAGATGTGCGTGGACCTGTTGACCCTGAGCGCCCACAAGATCTATGGCCCTAAGGGTGTTGGTAGCCTCTATGTCAGGGATGGCATCAGGCTGGAGCCTCTACTTCATGGAGGAGGCCACGAGTATGGATTGAGATCCAGCACCGTGAATGTCGCGGGGGCCGTGGGGTTCGCTAAGGCATGTGAGATCGCCAGAGAAGTCATGCATGAGGAAGCCGAGAGGCTGGGGAGGCTTTGTAGAAAATTGATCCATGAGATGCTTGGGATAAGCGGCGTCCACCTGACCGGGCATCCGGAGAAGAGGCTACAGACGATCGCGAGCTTCTGGCTAGAATTCATTGATGGCGAGAGGCTGATAATGGAGCTGAATGAGAGGGGTGTAGCGGCCTCAACAGGCTCCGCCTGCTCAAGCGGGAAGATCGAGCCAAGCCACGTCCTACTAGCCATAGGATTAAACGAGAGGCAGGCTAAGAGCGGACTAAGGCTCAGCATAGGAAGATGGACCACCGAGGATGAGATCGATTACGTGATCGAATGCATGGAGGAGATAGCAGCGAAGTATAGGAGAGCATAATGCATTTGCCTAAGGGTGCGATATTTAAGACGGACGTACATATAATATTTTCCGTGGATGGTGATGAAGGCGGTCTCGCTGATCTCGGGAGGGATAGATTCACCCGTCTCATCATATCTTATGCTTAGGAGGGGCGTGGAGCTAGTCTACCTGCATTTCCACAGTTTCCCAATCGTCTCGAAATCCAGCGTCTATAAAGCGATGCGACTCGTCAAGATTCTCTCAAGCCACGGGCCCACGCGCATATTATACCTCGCACCCCTCGCTGAGATACAATCCTACCTGAGGGCGAGGGTTGATCCGAGATATCTCGTCATCCTTTATAGAAGGTTCATGCTCAGAATCGCTGAGAGGGTTGCTGAGAGGGAGGGGGCCGCATTCCTTGTTACGGGCGAGAGCTTGGCCCAGGTATCCTCCCAGACGCTCCAGAATCTCAGGGTTATAGATGCCGCTGCCAGAATCCCTGTTTTAAGGCCGCTTATAGGATTCGATAAGGAGGAGATAATGAGCTTGGCGAGGGAGATAGGGACATACAATATCTCGATAAAGCCTCAGGAGGACTGCTGCACGCTCTTCGTGCCGCGGAGGCAGGCAACAGCGGCTAAGCTGGAGGAGATCGAGAGCATCGAGAAATCCCTGCCGGTCGAGGAGCTCATCGCGCAGGCATTAGAAAAGATTGAGAGGGTTGAGGTTTCCTAGCCGCCCTACCTGAGCCAATATAGCTCCATGTATCCGCAGACCGTACACACCCTGACTTCAATCGAGTTGTATTCTTGGAGTTCTGCTGGGAGAAAGCTCTTAACGGAGAATGGGCCGACCCTCGCCGAGAGGCTCTTGACCATGCTCCTCATCTCGCCGCCGCACTTGGGGCACATATGGGCCATGCGCTGTCGCGATAAGGCTTCTAGATAGCTTTAATGTCGCAGCATTCATGGTTGGGGTTGATGTTTA
Organism: uncultured Nitrososphaeria archaeon; assembly: GCA_964637915.1. Classification (GTDB taxonomy): domain Archaea; phylum Thermoproteota; class Nitrososphaeria_A; order Caldarchaeales; family Wolframiiraptoraceae; genus Wolframiiraptor. The sequence goes on from CAZWXN010000003.1 coordinate 26,616, forward strand.
AAGCATCCCATAGACAGGGTTTTAGCACGTATGAAGGCTGTTCTAATTGTTTGTGATGGGTTGGGTGATAGACCTACAAGGGCTCTCGGGGGCTTAACGCCTCTTCAGGCGGCTAGGGCTGACACCCTTAACAGGATAGCATCTGAGGGAGAGTGCGGGATAGTAGATGTGATAGCGCCGGGCCAGCCTCCTGGAAGCGATACAGCGCATCTCGCGCTCTTCGGCTATGATCCATATGTGTGTTACCCGGGCAGGGGGGCTTTCGAGGCGCTTGGAGTCGGCGTCGAGCTACAGCCGGGCGACGTGGCCTTTAGATGTAACTTCGGAACCGTGAACAATGATGGTGTCATTATCGATAGGAGAGCTGGGAGGATAAGTAGTGAGGAGGCTAGACAGCTCGCAGAAGCTCTAAAGGATATAAGGATAGAGAGCGTTAGCGGTGTCCAAGCGATCTTCCATCACTCATCCGAGCATAGGGGAGTCTTGGTTCTCAGGGGCGAGAGGCTTTCTAGATGCGTCTCCGACGTCGATGCTCATAAGGCTGGTGTAAAGCCCGCGGTCCCTCAGCCCCTTGACGATAGCCCGGAGGCTGAGAGGACGGCTAAGGCTCTTCGGGAATTTCTCGAGAAGGCTGGCAAGATCTTGGCTGAGCACCCGCTAAACCGGGAGCGCGTCAAGAGGGGCCTCCTGCCTGCGAACATTCTCCTACCCCGCGGAGCTGGAACACTTCCCAAGATCGAGCCGATCACGAGGATCTGGGGCATAAGAGCTGCGGCGATCGCGGGCGGGGGATTATATAAGGGGGTTGCCAAGGCCGTTGGCTTCGACCTAATCCAAGTCCCCGGGGCGAATGGGACCGTGAACACGAATCTTAGGGGGAAGGTTGAGGCAGCTATGAGAGCCCTAGACAGCTATGATCTCATCTTCCTCCACGTGAAGGCGACGGATAACGTGAGCCATGACAAGAACCCCGCCAAGAAGGTTGAGATAATAGAGTGGATCTCTAAAGAGCTGACACCACTAGTCGAGAAAGTGGCCTCCGAGGGATACTATCTCGCGATCACCGGCGATCACACGACACCAAGCGAGGTCGGGGAGCATAGGGGAGATCCGGTCCCCCTCGCGATCATGGGCCCTGATGTCCGGAGAGACGATGTCAAGAGATTTGATGAGGTCTCCTGCGCCCGTGGATCCCTTTGCAGAATACATGGAACAGACCTCATGAGAATTCTGATGAACTACTTGGGAAGAGTCCCGTTATTCGGCGAGTGAGCGACGGCCCGCAAGCATTTTCCTAAGATTCTCTAGAGCCCTTCTTCCTTTTTCCAGCTCGAGCTCGCATCTCAGCCTAATGTAGCTCTCGCGATCTAATTCCCCTCGCCTATATTTCTCCACGGCTTCCCTTATCCGTTCATCAACCTCTTTCAGCCCTGCCCTAAGCATAGCCCTAACCCTGTCGCGAACACTCATCAATGGATGCGACCTCCCTCCGCGAGAAAAGTATTTACTATATGAGGGATACTTCTATTCTGCATGAAGGCCGTATCAGTCTGGATATCTGGTTACAGGAGCGCTGTGGATAATGGTAGAGCTCATAGCGTTGTCGTGGATCTTCCAAGAGATCAGGGAGGCGAGGATCTCGGCCCAACAGCCCTCGAGCTGGCACTCATGAGCCTGGCCGGATGCATTGGGACAATCTTCGCCATCGTCGCCGGGAAGAGGAAGCTAAGCTACCAGAGCTTGAGAGTTGAGCTTGAGGGAGAGAAGGGAGAAAAGACGATCGAGAAGATCAGGGGGGTTCTTAGGATAAAGACGGCTGCGAGCAGGGAGGAGGTTGAGACGGCGCTGAAGCTGACGATGGAGATCTGTCCTGTCGGATTAATCTTTGAGAGGGCGGGGATGAAGCCGGAGATCCGATTGGAACTAGAGACCTAAACCTTCCTCATCTTTATTTTCCACTTAGGGCTGCTGAGCCGATACGAATAGAGGAATCCTAGTAGCTATAGGAGCTTTGAGCGATCCTAATCCTCCATCGGCCGCAGCGGATAAGGCGCGTAGATTCGCCCGGGCCCTCCTAAGATACAGGGATGAAGTTATCTTGATGAGTGGTGGTGATAGGAGCTGATAAGGATAGCTTGCAGGGAGTTTGTTGAGGGCGGCGGGCTGACAATAGGCATTATACCAGTCGACGAAGAGGTCATAGGCGAGGATCATCCTAGGTGTAGCCCGTATAACGTGATACCTATTCTCAGCGAGATGACATATCAGATGAGACCATAGCCTAGTGGGGAGAACAGCATCTCTACGACGAGATGGAGTTGTGAGGGAAGTATCTGAGAAAAAGAGATTCCTCAACAGATTTAGTAATAGAGACAATTTGCGATTAAAGCTGATAGAGCTATACTACACACAAAAACATTTCCAAAGGGAAATAGCAAAGATATTCAGTGTTAGTCAATGTTGGATAAACAAGCTCTTCAAATAACTTGGTTTAATTGCTAGAAACATGTCTGACGCTTTTTCACCTGTTAAGTCGAAAGTGAGATATAGAGCATTTGATTCAAATAGGGATGATAGGCTAGTTATCAAATTGAATGCCTTAATTCACACGGATTTCTATAAACTAATATTACGTAGAAAAATCAGAATTGAGACTTCGGCATCGCGCCTAGGAATGATGATTATTTTTGGATAGATTTGCTGAGAATAATAATCTATCACCACCAAGTTGTTTCCCTAAACCCAAGTATTCGAAGAATTTCCCTGCACTCATCTATTCCAGGAGCATTCCTGAATATGTATGAGACCTTCGTTTGACACTCTATGAGAGCTTTGAACAGGTGATGGAAGACGATAGAAGCACATACTTAGAGCGATTGGTGCGAGCTGATAGAAAACTATTACACTTTTACCTTGCTAGAGCCATAGAATGCGATGGAACGATATTGTTATCCAAAACTAGAGAAAAAGTTACTGGTTACATAGAGATTTGCTCATCAGATCCACGATATATTTTCAGCCTTAGAAGGGTTCTACAAGAGATTTTCAAACTTCCAACTTCTGAACTGGGCAAGCGGAATGAGCGCCGTGAAGTAGTCGTGCGGCTGACGCCCAAGAATTTAAAAACTATAAATTTCTTGAAAGAGATGGATTTCTTACATCCAGACAAGACGTGGATGAAATAACTAGCGCTAAAATACATCGGTAAATCCGTGAAACTGGAGATAATCAAAGAGATTGACAACATTAGTAAGACTATTGGGTTGCTAAAGGATGTCACCATCCAGCTGGCGAAGGAGCGGCTATCCCTACCCAAGGGCAGGAGCGCATTCAAAGCAGCGACCTTATTAAACTGGCATTACAACATTATTTCGACAACTATCCCAGTAATGATGTATTGTCAAAATTAGAAGACTACCAGAAAACTAGACTTCCATTAACTAGTAATGGGGTTACGCTTTTGCTAAAACAAAAGTCAAAGACGGCGATGAAGCCCCTCCCAAATCCCTACTTTTTTCCTTTCTTCTCTATTTTCGGATCGTTTCACGCTCACCTTGGAGTGAGACTTATGTTTGAAGTGTTTTGTCTCGTGTTGATTTGTCTCACTTGTTTAGGGTTAGTATGGAACATCTTCCTAGATTTGGGGTGTCGGTCTTAGGCATTGGCTTGAGCATAATCTGATTCGATGAGGATTGTGAAAGGGTTGACGTCCAATGTAAGTGGTATTCTCCGAATAGAAGGGGTTATCGCTAAGGAGGTTAAGGAGTTTATTGAAGTGATAAGACTCTAATAAACCCCCATCACAGACTCAACGCTTGCGAGGAGCTGCAGCTCGATGGTGATACTTAGCGGCGGCGCTGGAACGATAATCGAGGCATTTCTCGCGTATATTTATGCAAAGCCATTGAGAATATTGACCGGGACTGGTTATCCCTCAGATAGGCTCCGGGAATTCTGCGAGGATGACTACCTAGATCATCGCAGAGTTGTTAAGGCGTGGTTTACAGATGATGCTGTGGAGGCCGCTGAGCTGGCTTATAGCCTCGGCAGGGTTAAGTCTTGAGCTGGACTATCGAGCCCAGAATCGTTATAACCGCTATTGTGACTAGCTGCAGGAAGTCTGGCAATGGTACTCCAGCCTGCTGAAGTCCTGCTGTGAATATTAGGGAGCCGATGAAGGCTGTTATGATGGAGAGGATCTTGTCGAAGAGCATGATCACTATTACCAGCACTATCAGGGCGATGATTATTGCTGGGAGTATATCGACGATACCTCTCAGAAGCATGAATGTTGCGAGGCCTGCGATTATCCCCGCGCCGAACTTCATGAGCAGGAGGAAAATCACGCCCACTATAACGAAGCCTACTATAGCGGCGATGTAGGTGTATGGGGGTGGGATGAACATGGGCGATATCAGCAGGGCGAGAATCGCCCCGACAAGCCCGCCTATCAAGAAGAAGACGGCCTTCGCAAGCTTCCTCCCGAAGAACGCGACCACAAGCCCTAGGATTATAAGCATCAAGCCTGATACTAGCTCGACCTCACCACCTAGCCCAAGCATACTATTTCATCACCTAAGCTTGGGATTAAGCTTTTCCTCAGACATTATTTCAAGGCTCTAGGGGACTTGAAGGGCAACGAGGAATCGCGCGGATACTGAGACCACCAGACAGAAGGCTGTAATCACGAAGACCACATAGTCTATAGGCCTCATCCTCAGCTCTCTCAGAAATGTCCTTTTCTCGGATGCGCCGAAGCATTTGACCTCCATGGCCTCGGCGAGCTCATAGCTCCTCCTAAGAACATTGACTATCAGAGGGATCAGCACTGGGACGTATCTTTTGATCCTAGTTATCGGGCCTCCCTTATCGAGCTCTAGGCCGCGGGCCCGCTGCGCATCCATTATTGCCTGAAGCTCCTCGGCGAGCACTGGCGTGAACCTTATCGCGGATATGAGGGCGAACGAGTACATATATGGTATCCTGAGCTTCGTGAAAGTCATCCCAAGCTCCTCCGGCGTCGTTGTGAGGAAGAAGATGGAGAATGATGCGAGGAAGCCTACCAGCCTATAGGCCGCCGCGAAGCTCCTATAGATTATCTCGGGATCTGTGAACACTCCGGCCTGAAGTGATAGGAAGATGTAGTTCATCGCGAAGACGAGCGTTATGAGGGGTATGGCGCCATAGACTGTTTTAGCCCATCTCTTGAGGGTTCTGCTAGCCGCTGAGAGTGCTGCCTCAACGGCGATCACGATGCTTGTGACTGTTATCTCGGAGTAGAGGAGGGCTGTTATGAGGAGCGTTGAGGATATTAGAAGCTTGACCCTCGGGTCGAGCTTATGGATAAAGCTCGCGCCGGGCTGAAAGCGCAGGCCCTCAAGTATCGCCGCCATCAGCCATCACCAGAGGACCCGCCCCCAAACCTCACCTCCACCACTATCATCCCAGCATTCTCGAGAGCATTCTCGCCAAGCTTTAGAGACGAGACGAATGCCCTCACGAGGTTATGGAGAAGCTGCTGAGGCCATGGCCCGAGCGGAATCTCAGCCCCATCCACGATCACCCTAGCCCTAGATAATCCCCTCATGATGCAATCCTTTATCATGGCCTCGCCGCGTCTAATCGCCTCAGCCATCCCCCGGCAAGATCCATACCTGCATTTACCGCAATCCAAGCCTGGAATGAGCTCGACCCAATAATCCTTTACGCTCCTCCTTAGGAGCTCTAGGACATCATCCTCACCCATAACCCTAACCCCGGAAATCTCCCTCGTGGATCTGGGCGACCTTAGAATAATCGCCCTTACATCCGAGATCCTCTTCAGCGCCTCCTCAGCCTCGCGCTCATCCTCGGCGCAGAGAATCTTTGGATAATTCGATTCCTTGAAACCCTCAACAAGTATGAGGTCCGCCTCAACGTGAAGGGATCTTATGGCATCCTCTAAGGATGCTTGAGCGCGCCTAATCGTGATAAGCTCGGATGGCGAGATTATTGATGTCTCGATCGCGCCTGCCTTGAGATGCCTGTAAGAGTCCTTGTCCGCGAGGTCAACATTCTCTCTGGAGTGCTTTATCGTCGCAACCCTCACGCCAAGCTTGGAAAGCTCCGATACAATTCTCTCGATGAGCCTAGTCTTACCCCGACCCCTACCAAGGCTGACAACGCAGAATATCGGCGGCATAAATTCCTCTAAACATCCAATAAGCCAGCTCTTTATTCTATCTTCAAGCTATGGCGATTGGAAATAGAGGAGCCGCATTACACTCTCAGCTCTTTATACCTCTTGATCCACTCCTCCACGACATCGTAGCCATAGAGCTTCTTCAGCATCTCTCTGCCCTCAGGGGTGATCCTCTCCGGGCTCCACATGGGCTCCCAGACCAGCTTGACCTTGACGCTCTTAGCCTCCGGCACCTTGCTCCTAACCTCCTCCTCAATCCTATAGATGATGATGCCGGCCATCGGGCATCCTACAGCCGTCAAGGTCATGCTTATCTCAACATTACCCTCATCATCAACATCAACCCCATAGACTAGCCCGAGATCATAGACGTTCACGGGTATCTCGGGGTCATAAGCCTCCCTGAGAGCCGCTATAACCTTGCTCCTGACCTGCTCTTTATCAATCATTACCATGTTATGGTTTTGGGGCGCTATATAAGGGCTGCTCAAATTCCACGGAGATTTAAAATTTGGGGATTCCGAGCTAATGCTCGAGGGATGGCGTCTAGGAGGCGTAAGCTCGAGGAGGAGGTTTTCGAGAGGCTTTCCGTGGGCTTCATCGAGAGGTTGTCTAGGCTTGGGATAAAGCCCATGGCCGTAACAGCTCTGGCCTTTATCACCGCTCTAGTCTCAGCCGCGTGCTACTATCTGGGAGCGGTTACTCCGGCGAGCTACTTTCTCGCCGTCATATTTCTAGCGCTCTCCGGGTTCTTCGACGCCGTGGACGGGGCTGTTGCCAGGAGACTTAAGATGACGAGTAACTTGGGCGCATTCCTGGACTCGGTCTTTGATAAGCTGGGGGAGGCGGCGATATATGTGGCGATCATAGCCTCGGGGGCCGTCAGCGCCTTCTGGGGGGCGCTCGCCCTAACATCATCGCTCATGGTTAGTTATGTAAGACATAGGGCTGAGCCCCTTGGAGTAAATCTCAAGGGGGTGGGGTTCATGGAGCGGGCGGAGCGCATAATACTACTAATCATCGCATCAATCATAACGCCGTTCATCAAGCAGGCTCTAGAGATCTCCATGATCCTGATAGCCGTACTCGCGATGATTACCGTGGCCTGGAGGATGATCTACGCCATCCAAACATTAGGGGCTGGGACTAGTCATAGGCGCTCCTGAACCTTATAGCGCCCTTCTCGAAGACCAGCTCATAGACCTCATTCACATCCAGTTTTACCCCAAGTATCTCATACTCCTCCTCAGTCAGGAATAGTATCATCTTTGTTTTCGCGGGTGGCGCGAGCACTAGCCCCATTGACTGGAAGTAGCTTGCAAGATCCTGTAACATGGACTGGATCATTAGCGTCTCAGGCGCCCCGGGGATCTTAGGCGATGCTTGGACCCGCTTCTCCTCGATAAGCTCTATCATCTTGCCATATCTGCCGGTCTCGGGATCCTTTACGCTCGAAACCCTATGAACTCTGACGAGCACCATTTTCACAGACCTTCTAAACTGATTCCTCTAAGTCCTCGATATATTTAGAGTATTCATCGGCCTCCATTAGATCCTCGGTTCTCAGTTCCTCGGCCAGCTCTATCTTCACTATCCAGCCGCTGCCATATGGATCCTCGTTTATAAGCTCTGGGTTATCTATAAGCTTGGAATTTACCTTAACAACCCTCCCGGAGACCGGTGAATGTATCTCGACTGACGCCTTGATGGACTCTATCACGGCGAGCGTCTCACCCTCTTCGATGGACTGGCCTATGTTCGGCAGCTCGATGTGAACAACATCCCTAAGCTTCTTCTGACCATAATCAGTCACGCCTAGGGTGACTACGCTATCCTCAGGCTTGATCCAGATGTGATCCCTCGTGTAGTAGTAGCCTTCAGGAATCTGGTATTCTCCCGACAATTTTACCTCGAATGGCGAAATCCGCGCCTGACTATAAAGTTTGCCCTATACTTTCAGGACCGCAATAATTCCTCGATCGACTTATACTCGCCCTTCTTGTAATAAAATATCCGCGATCGTAGTTTTACAGGCATTCCGAGATAATCGAAGAGGCTCATCAGCATGCCTCCCCCTATCTTCTGGCCGATCTCCCCTTTGACTATCTTCTCTGCCAAGATCATCACTATCTTCTTGGTTTGCTCGGGATACTGCTCAAGCGCCGCGTCAAGCACCTCATCACCGCGATCCACGAGATTTTCCCTAACTATCCTAAGAGCCTCCTCGAAGCTCAAATGCCTCTCCGCCTCCTTCTTAACATCCGCGGCTTTCGCCTTGAGAGAGGCGAGCTCCATAAGCTTCTTGAGCTTGAGCGCTCTCAACTCCAGATCCTCATCCATGCCCATCACCCCTAACTAAGCATTTATTCGGCGATCTCGCTATAAAAGGCTTGCAGCCCTCGAAAAGATCATCACAAAATATCCACTAAAACTAATTAAATCTTTCAAAAACATGTTTTCTTTTTCTTGATGCAGCTGAATTCTGCTCGAAACGATATGTTTAATAGCTGCGCGATTGAGGCGAAGGACGATCCAGGGTTGCCCTACTGTCGTGAGTGCGGGGCGAAGATCATCTACGACCGGAACACGCGCTCCTATGTCTGCCCGGGCTGCGGGCTCATTTACACCCCTCAGGATCTAGTAGTTGAGGCGAGAAGGGGTGTTGAGATGGGCGTGGCGGAGGAGAAAAAGAAGAGGAAGTATGCAGAGTATTTGGAGTGGTGGGCCTCATCCAAGAAGTAGGTGGTGATGGGTATGGAGCTCGTTCTCTATGCTGAGAAGGAGGCTGGCGAGAAGCTCATGAACATACTGTTGAAGGACGATATCGTGTCGAGGGCTAATGTGATCTCACGGGATGCGGGGATACTAGGTAAGAGCGGCGTCTACATAAGGATAATCGGGAGCGAGGAGCAGTGTGGGCGCGCCCTCGAGCTGGCCAAGGATCTCGCGGTCGAGGTTAAGGGTGAGGAGAGAGATGAAGTGCTGAGAATTTTGAAAAGCGAGGACGAGAAGATGCTCTCGGGCTTCTCCGGGATCTTTTAGCTGGTTAATGCTCATGATGCTTACTTGTTGGTCAGTGGGGAGGTGGGCGGCGTGAATACAATATTTATCGTTGGCACGGCTGGCTCGGGGAAATCCACGCTAACATCCGCCTATGGAGATTGGCTTAAATCTCAAGACAAGTTCGTTGTGCTTGTGAATCTCGATCCAGCCGCCCAAGTCCTCCCCTATGAGCCTGACGTTGATATAAGGGATTTCGTGGACTATGAGAGAATCATGTCTACGAGGCGCCTTGGGCCGAACGCGGCTCTCATAGCCTCTGTCAGGGAGGCTGCTAGACATGTTGAGGATCTTAGGGAGGAGATAAACTCCTATAACGCCGACTATGTCATCATTGATACCCCAGGGCAGCTCGAGCTCTTCGCCTTCAGGCAGGAGGGATATATTCTAGCCGAGAATATAGGCTTCAAGGATAGGAAGGTCATGGTATTCGTCTTGGACCCCATGTTCTGTAGCGTTGTCAAGAACTTTATCTCGAGCATGTTTCTCTCGGCATCCGTCTATTTCTCGCTCGGGATCCCCATGGTTCACGCCCTGAATAAGATAGATGCCATCTCGCCGGAAGATGTCGAGAAACTGGAGGCTTGGAGCGAGTCCTTCGACACACTCCTCCTAGATCTCGAGAGCATGACGCGGGGTAGGCTTATGAGCTTCTCGCGCGAGGTCGCTGAGACTCTCCGAGACATCATAGCGAGCATCCCAATAGTCCCTGTCTCGTCCACGACTATGGATGGGCTCTCCGAGCTTCACGCCGCGCTCACCAGATTCTTCCTAGAAGAGGATCTAGAGCTGAGGTGAGTATCATGTCTTCCCTGAGCGAATATGAGAGGATCGAAAATGAGGTCTTGGAGCTGAGGGAGAAGTTGAGGCAGCTCAACATGAGGATAAGCGAGGTCGAGGAGGAGATTAGGAGATACGCGGAGAAGAGGGATAAGATCCATGAGGAGATGAAGCCCTACACCGAGAAGCTGAGGGGCCTGAGGGAGGTTGATAGGGAGAAGCGCGACGCCCTGGCCAAACTTAGGGAGGAGCTCGCCTCAAGGAAGGAGGAGCTTAGGGCCAAAAGGCAGGAGCTTAGAGCTGTTAGAGCAGAGTTTAGGAAGCTGCGGGTGGTCAAGGAGTCTAGGGAGGAGATAGAGGCAAGGATACAGGAGATAGACTGGAGGATACAGACGGGGCCCCTACCGAAAGAGGAGGAGAAGAGGCTGAGCGAGCTCCTCGAGGAGCTTCACGCGAAGCTCGAGCAGGTGGTTAAGAGAGAGGAGTTCCAGTCTAGGCTTCAAGCCCTAGAGGAAGAGGTCACTAAGGCTGAGGGCGAGATAGAGTCCTTGAGGGAGATGATTGGCACCTTGAAGAAGGAGCTGGGCGCGAGCTTCGAGCAGAGGAAGGCTTTGAGGGAGAAGATTCAAGAGCTTAAGCAGAAGAGTGACGAGTGGCACGCGAAGTATCTTGACGCCAAGAAGAGGCTTATGGAGCTTGAGGCCGAGAAGATACTGGTCTCATCGAGGCTTATTGAGCTTCAGGAGAGGCTTGAGAAGCTTAAGCAGGAGGAGGAGAAGAGGAGGGCTGAGATGGTCAAGGAGAGGCTTAAGGCCGAGGCGAGGCTCAAGCTAGCCACCGGGAGGAAGCTTAGCTTTGAGGAGTTCAAGGCATTAATGGAGGATGGGGAGGGGCTGGAGGAGCTCGTTGGAAAGGGCTGAGCAACCCTTATTTCATCCCTCCAGAAACTTGATACGTGTAGATAATAAATGGCCGAGGCGCCGAAGAAGCTACTGATCCTCGTAGTGGATCGTGACGATGATATCGGGAGGAAGACTGGCATCTCTACACCCATCATAGGCTTTGAGGAGAATCTCAAGGCCGCTCAAGCCCTATTACTGGCTGACCCAGAGGAGGCCGACGCCAACGCCATATTCGGGGCATTAAAGGTCTACAGGGAGCTCTCCGAGAAGTTCGGAGGCAATATTGAGGTTGCCACGGTCGCTGGGAGGGAGGGTGAGGGCATCGAGGCCGACATGAAGATAATGGGCGAGCTCGAGGAAGTCCTCAAGAGGTTTAAGGCGGATGCATGCGTGCTCGTGAGCGATGGTGTCACGGATCAGTTCGTCACGCCGATAATCACCTCCAAGCTCCCCATAATATCCGTTAGAAGGGTTGTCGTAAGGCATAGTGAGGCCGTCGAGCAGACATGGCTCGTTCTCGGAAGATACCTGAAGCTCGTCTTCACAGAGCCCAGATACGCTAGGATATTCCTCGGGATACCAGGCCTCCTCATGGCGATAATAGGTATACTTTACATAATCAATGTGGCCTCGCTTCCCTTCATACTCTCGGCGATTGGGGTATACTTCATCATAAGGGGCTTCGGCCTCGATCAGAGGATTGCATCAAGTTTCAAGAATATAACAAAGCTATTCAGAATGCCTCCATACACGCAGCTAAGAGCATACGCGGTCTTCACCTCGGTGCTCCTACTCGTGCTCGGATTCTACACAGGCTATATCTCGACACTAAAAGCAATACAGGAGGCTTACCCGGATGCACCCGAATTCTCGACACATGTTCTCTGGTGGCTTGGAAAGCTGCCCTTCATAGCCGGGACATATATAAGCAGCTCGATAGACATAATCTCGATCGCCATCTTCATAATGCTGCTCGCGAACATGGTATACTATCTGTTCATGCGAGATCCAAACTTCTGGCTCATGGTCCGCGGGTCGGTTCTGCTTGCATGGCTCTGGGCGCTGCTCAAGAGGACCGGCATAGTGCTCATGGTCGGCGCGTCCGGAGGCTTCGAGAACCCACACATCCTCCTACTAGTCATCACAGCAGTCCTCGGAATGGCAACAATAATAGTGACGATATGGGTTACTAGAATCCTGCGAAAGACATATTCCAAGTACTTTAGAAGAAAGATCGAGCATTAAGGTTATCAATTGGCCTCGCCCAAGAACCCTTGACCGGGATGGGCATATTCCAAAGCCTGCTGAGGCTTTTAGGCGCCTACAAGCTTTATGAGAAGTGGCTTAGCCGGACGATATCGCGGGGCGTGATACCATCACATATAGCGGTTATAATGGATGGGAATAGAAGATGGGCTCGGGAGAGAGGGCTTGAGCCATGGTACGGTCATAGGATTGGGGCGGAAAAGGTTGAGGAGGTTATCAAGTGGTGCCTCGAGCTGGGGATCAAGGTCGTTACGTTCTTCGCCCTCTCCACCGAGAACTTTAGAAGGAGCGAAAAGGAGATCGAGGAGCTTCTCAGGATATTGCGGGAGAAGGTTGAGGATGTTCTTAATGGCGACTTGGTGCATAGGCATAGGATAAGGGTGAAGGTTCTTGGCAGGAAGGAGCTCCTCCCCGATGATTTGAGAAGCCTTCTTGAGAGGCTTGAGGAGGAGACAAGGGAGTATGATAATCTTTACGTGAACTTGGCGATCGCCTATGGTGGGAGGGCGGAGATAACTGATGCCGCGAGGAAGCTTGCGATGGATGTCTTAGCAGGGAAGCTACGTATAGATGATATTAGCGAGGATGTGATAGGGCGATACCTCTATACGGCGGATCTCCCAATACCGGATCCGGATGTCATTATAAGAACATCTGGTGAGGAGAGGATAAGCAACTTCCTCCTATGGCAATCGGCTTACAGCGAGCTCATCTTCTTGGACGTATACTGGCCCGAGTTCCGTAAGATAGACCTGATGAGGGCAATAAGGACTTATCAGAGGAGGCAGAGGAGATTCGGGGCCTAGCCTGGGGCCAGCTCATAGGGCGCTGAGGTCAGTCTCTCGACTCCATCCCTCTTGATGAGGATCGTGTCCTCGATTCTGACGCCGAATCTTTTCGGGAAGTATACTCCGGGCTCCACGGTTATCACCATTCCCTCGGTGAGTATCTCCTCGGAGTCCCTGAATAGCCTCGGTGGCTCATGAATCTCTATCCCGACGCCATGGCCGAGCGCGTGTAGGAAGTAGTCTGCGTAGCCCGCCGACGCTAGGACCTCATGCGCTGCATGGTAAATTTCTGAGGCCTTTACACCTATCCTGATGAGCTCCTCGGCCCTGCGCTTAGCCTCTAAGACGGCTTGATGCACCCTAGATACTTCATTCGAGCCTAGTCCTAGATAGAATGTTCTTGTGATGTCGGAGCAATAGCCCTCATAGATGACGCCGAGATCGATCACTACGACATCCCCCCTCTCGATCATCCTATTCTTGTATGCTCCATGGGGCTTTGACGAATTCGGGCCCGATGCGACTATCGGGTCGAATGCCGGCCCATCTCCGCCTAGGCTCAGCATCTCCCTCAATATCTCAGATTTCACCTCATATTCTGTTAGGCCCTCTCCAAGCAGCTCGGATGCGAGTTCCATGCATCTGGACGAGACCTGACATGCCTTCCTTATCTTCTCGATCTCAGACTCATCCTTAACCATCCTGAGCTTCCAGATGTGCTGGGAGACCGGTATCATCGAGCCGACGAGCTGGCCTGAGACCTTTAGATAATCCTCCACCTCCATAGCGTCGAATCCGATGCGTGTTTTGAGGCTCTCTGGTATAAGCTCGAAGACTCTGCGAATGTCGGAGCCCTGCTCGAGCTTAACAACCTGAATATCCCCCGGAACTGACTCCTCAGCTAGCTCAAAGTTCAGGGGTGAGACATAGAGTGTGGGAAATCCATCAACCGGGACCAAGAAATAGCCTGTGCCTCGATAGCCGGTGAAGTAGAAGATGTTCGCGGGACTTCTCAGCAGCGCCCCGCTTAACCCATCACCTCTCAGGGACTCTATGAGCCTTCTCACGCGGCTCAGATAGCTCATCCCGATGCCGACCACGAGATTCCTAGGCCGGGGTATTTAAAGCCCTCACTCTCCCGCAGGTAAAGCCTTATCATTTGTGATTACTTAAGTGAGATCCGTTGAGGATCTGTGGGATAGATGAGGCGGGTAGAGGAGCTGTCATAGGCCCGATGGTGATCGCGGGCATCCTCGTGGATCAGTCGAGGGTGGGCGAGCTCATCGAGGCCGGTGTTAGGGACTCTAAGGAGCTGACGCCGGGTGTTAGGGCCGAGCTCTCCAAGCTGATAAGGGAGATCGCGGAGAGGGTTGAGCTAATAGTTGTCGAGGCCCGGCTGGTAGATGAGTCCACGAGGAGAAGCGGCGCCAAGGGGATCAATGAGCTTGAGGCCCGGATGATTGCAGAGATCATTAATAGGCTTAGGCCCGACGCCGCCTTTATAGACCTGCCCTCGACAAAGTATCATGATTTCAGGGCGTTGATAGAGCGGTATGCGGGCCACAAGTGCTCCCTCATACTCGAGCATAAGGCTGATCGAAAATATCCAGTCGTCTCAGCGGCCTCCATTATCGCGAAACATGAAAGGGATACGCTTATCAAGAAGCTGAGGGCCGAGCTCGGGGACTTCGGCTCAGGATATCCATCAGATCCAAAGACTCGGAACTTTCTACTCCAAGCCCTTATGAGGGGGGACCTCCGGAAGGAGCACATAAGACTTACATGGAAGACCATTTCAAAGCTTGCTCAGAGAAGGCTGGAAGATTTCTAGCCCCGGGTGAGGGAGGGAGCTGAGAACTTGTCGAGGATCTCGAGGAGGACGTTTCTAGCGGGCGTCGTCGCAGGAGCCGCTGCGGCAATCTACTCCTTAATCGAGGCGCATAGGATAATCGTGACGAGGCTTAGGCTTGGGCTAGGCGCTAAGACAGCCTTCCTAGTGGATACGCATATCCATGGCATGGGATCTGTTGAGAAACAGGTTCTAGAGATCCTCAGGGAGGAGAGGCCGAGGATAATCCTACATGGCGGCGATGTTATTGACGAGCTTACAGGCTCGCTTGATCAGGTCAAGCTCTACCTCTCATCCATGGAGGCCGATGAGAAGTATGCCGTCCTTGGTAACCATGATTACTGGTGCGGCAGGACGAGGAAGCTCATGCAAATCCTCGAAGAATGCGGCTTTAAGGTTCTCCGAGATGAGGTCGTGGAGAGCGAGATCGGGCGGATACTAGGTGTGGATTGGAGGGATGATAGGAGATATGCTTCTGGGGTGCGCCGCGCCGACATAATATTGGCGCATGACCCTAATGTCGCCCTCTATGCCCATGATGCGGGAATAATCCTCGCGGGCCATACTCATGGTGGGGTGATGTTCGGGCCCTCCACGATACTCACGAACTCCGCCTACACCCGTGGACTATATGATCTCGGCGACACGCTGCTCTACGTCTCGAGGGGGCTCGGCAGCATTATCCCACTCAGGCCAACCTCGCCGCTCGAGCTCGTGATCCTCGACTGATCATGGTAAGCGAACATTCTTTATCACACAAGGCTGTAAAATGTCTCCGGGATATGAGCGCGGGATCTTGGAGGATCTTCTATGCCCTGACTGGGCTGCCGGGGTCCGGGAAGACCACGGCCATCCTAAGGATTGTTGACCGGCTCATGGGGCTCGGGGTCAAGGTTGGCGGGATGTATACTCAGGAGATCCGGGAGCGGGGGAGGAGGATCGGGTTCGCAGTCAAGAAGGTTGGCGGCGGCGAGGGGATACTTGCGCACATAGATCTAAGAAGCGGGCCGAGGCTCGGGAAATACGTCGTCAACTTGAATGATCTTGAGGGAGTTGGGGTTGCAGCCATACTCGAGGCCGTGGAGAAGGCGGATGTAGTAGTTGTTGATGAGATCGGCCCAATGGAGCTCTATAGCGAGAAGTTCAGGCAGGCGGTTGAAAGGCTCCTGGCGTCCAGCAAGCATGCGATCCTCACGGTCCATTATAGGTCGAGGGATCCACTCGTCCTCAGGGTTAAGGAGCTTGCTGGGAGGAGGCTGATTACTCTGACGCCTGAGAATCGTGATAGGGTTCCGGAGATTGTTGTGAGTGAGGTCTTGGGGGTGCTTGGGAAGAGATGATGCCGGAGCCCGGATATGAGCTTGAGCTGAGGAGAGAGGGGATGGCGATATTCTACTCGCCGAAGATCCCTGAAGGAAGGAGTTTCGCTCCAACGAGCCTGCCCGTCTTCTTTAACCCATTCTCGAAGCCGAATCGTGATGTAACGGTACTCTTTCTTGCCGCATGGTTTAAGGGACTCAAGATCAGGGCTTGCGATGCTCTGGCTGGTGTTGGTGTTAGGAGTATCCGGATGCTCCTCGAGACCGATGTTGTTGGCGAGGTGACCGTGAATGATGTCTCAACTAGGGCATATGAGCTCATCAAGCTGAACATGGAGATAAATAAACTCGGGGAATTCGTCGAGGTGACCTGCATGGATGCGAATGAGTTGCTTGCCGAGTGTGGGAGGGAGAGGCCGAGATACCATTACGTGGATATTGATCCAGCGGGGTCGCCGGCGCCATTTATTGAGAATGGGGTTAGGGGTTGTAGGAGGGGTGGCGTGATGGGCGCGACGGCCACGGATATGCCGGCACTCGTCGGAGCCAAGCCAGAATCATGTCTGAGAAAATACGATGCAAAGCCCCTGAGAGTGCCATTCTCCAAGGAGATCGCCCTAAGGATTCTCGCGGGATTCATTGTCAGGTCGGTGGCCAGGCTTGGGATCGCTGCCAAGCCCATACTATCATTCTCGAAGGATCATTACATCAGGATCTTCGCCGTGGTTGAGAGGGGTAGAAGGCTGGCGAACGAGGTACTTAGGAGTATCGGCTGGATCTCCTACTGTCCCTCATGCTTGGCAATACGTAGCGTGAGCAGGTTCGATGGCCCGATCATGGCATGCGAGTCCTGTGGTGGTAGGATGGATTATGCTGGCCCAGCATGGATTGGAGAACTCACGAGCCAGGAGCTGGCGGAGAGAGTTTATCAGAAGGCCTTGGAGAGCCCCGAGCTTTATCGGGAGTCCCTTAAGCTATTAGATGGATTAAGGAGGGAGGATCACGGCTTATTGGGATATCATCCAGTAAACCATCTGGCCAGGATTTTTGGAGGCTCTCCGGTCAAGCCCTCCATGCTCATAGAGAAGTTGAGGGAGCTTGGCTATAGGGCATCAACAACTCACATAGACCCGAGCGGTGTTAAGACTAATGCCCCGCTGGAAGCTTTAAGAAGCGTCTTTGAGGAGCTTAGGGCCAAGAAGCTGGGAAGTTTCTAGCCTCTAACAGGTACATAATCCTTAACCTGATAGCTGCCTTTTTACATCGCCTCCTTATAGCCTAACTATCGCCGATGTTACGTATTTCTCATGAAATCAGCTACCACATTTGATTCCGAGCCTAGGTGTATCTTGATCTTTATCTCGACCTTTGCGTATAACATGAGCAATAAATTCTAATTCTCATTAAACCCGTCTCAGAACCTTTTCCTACACATCTTGCATACCACCCGAATCATCCTCCTATTTACAATAAAGCCCCGAGCCCCTCCTCCAGCTCCTTTCTCATAGGGGCCATGAGCCCTCTGCATAGATCGCATACGGCCACATGCTTCTCAATATGCAGGACCTTTTTGATCCTATCTTTCTTATCGACTAGGAGGGCTTAAAATTTCTCAGGGGGAGGTATCCTATTTTCGGGATGGTCCTTAATGAGTAAGGGAGGGCCTGCATCGGGGAGATGTGGGAATGTTATTGCCTGGGTTTCTAGCTAGTAAACCATTAACTATCGAGGAGCTTGAGCTTAAGATCGGAATTAATAATCTACCAAAGGAGCGGGCGATGCATAAGTTGGAATTGGAATTAATGACTTTAAGGTCATTAAGAGTATCATATCTTATAGCAACAAAGTCATTGGCCGGCGAGTAGTAAAGGCCATAAAGATCAGTAAGGCATTTTAGCTCTTCCCACCGTGAATGGATTTATAAATCCATTCATGGATGGCGTTAGGGCCATTCCCTGCTGGTCTTTTATGGCTACGAGGACTCGCCGGCCAGCTCCACCCTCCATCTCTATTAAAACCAAGAGCTAAAAATATCCATCCGGATGATTATGCTGGCTGGAGGGAATGCCTACCCGGAGATGGATTGAGGAGGCTAAGAGGGATCCATATAGGCGGAGGGCGAGGGGGGAGGGTTACAGGTCTAGGGCAGCCTACAAGCTCGAGGAGGCTCAGAGAAGATTCGGGCTTCTCAAGAGGGGGGATATAGTCGTGGAGCTTGGAGCCTGGCCCGGTGGCATGGCGCAGGCCGCCTCTAGAATCGTGGGCCCGGAGGGCCTAGTAGTCGCCGTGGA
The DNA here is from genome assembly GCA_964637915.1 of uncultured Nitrososphaeria archaeon. Taxonomy (GTDB): domain Archaea; phylum Thermoproteota; class Nitrososphaeria_A; order Caldarchaeales; family Wolframiiraptoraceae; genus Wolframiiraptor. The sequence continues at coordinate 45,052 of CAZWXN010000003.1, forward strand.
CGTGAGGAAATTTAAGCCCTTCGAGGAGGAGAATATCATAACACTCCAGCTTGATATCTTGGAGGATGATGTTGTCGGGGAGGTTTTAAGAGTCTTGGATGGAAGGCGTGCAGACCTTCTGATATCTGATGCCTCACCATCTTTCACGGGGATAAGGGAGATAGATATTGTCAGGCAGTATGAGCTCGCCCTGAGATCTTATGAGATAGCTGGGAGCCTAGTTAGGCGTGATGGCTCCCTGATGCTAAAGGCATTTGATAGCGAGGAGGCCATGGAGCTAGCGGAGAAGCTTAGAAGAGACTACGCGGTCGTGAAGAGGTTTGTGCCTCAGGCTAAGAGAAAGACGAGCTCAGAGTTCTACTTCATAGCTATGGGTAAGCGCTTCTAGGGCTGGGCCTCGACGCTCTGCTCCCGAATATTCTCGGCTTGGGCCATCCGTGCCTGAGCCTCGCCCTTGACAGTGAATGACTCAATCACCCACCTCTCCAGCTTCGGGCAGTTCTTCGGCGATATGACGCCGCCCTCCCCACAGACATGCTCCTGCTCGCATGCTAGGCAGGGCGCGCCCTTAATCGGCTCTATCGTCACCCTCCTGATGAGCGGGACAAGCCTCCTCGTCCATCTATCCCTCGCGAATTCCTTAACCCTCTTCACCATCCCCTTCTTCTCAAGCCTAATTGCTATTCTAGAGCCCTCCCTACTGGTCACGCCGAGCTTATGCCAGAGCTCGGACTGGAGAAGACCTTTATCTTGATACTTTAGCAAAAGCGCTATAGCCTTCTCCTCAAGCTTGCTAAGCTTCTGGGGCAAGAAGAGACACCCAAAAGATAGTATATACCCACGCCCATCTTATAAAGATGTCATGTCATAGCGCTGTCTCAGCGCATAGCCGGCCCATTTCCCCTACTCTCCTCCTAAGAGTGGTTAAGCTTATCTTGGCGAGGCCTGCGACGCGCCTTTGAGAGACCCTGTAGCCCAGGCTTCTAGCAGCGATGTATACGGCTGCTGCTGCAAGCGCCCTTCTACTCCTCCCTTGGGACAACCCGGCCTTGATCGCCAGCTCGCAGATCCTGCAAGCATGCTTCTCCACTTCTCCCGGGAGCCTCAGCGCCCCGATGAACCTAGCAATACACGCCTCCACACTCTCCAACACCTTTACTCCAAGCGCGTTGGCGAGTCGCATGGAAAGACTCCTGATAGATGCCGGGTCCAGCCCAGCGACCTCAGCTAAGTCTCCTGCTCCAATTGGCAGGCCATGAACCCTGCTCGATAAATGTAAAAGTGCTATGGGGAGCATGTTGACCTCCCTCGAGTATTCTGCAAGCCTAGACCTCAGCCTTCTCAGGAGAAGGGCCCCGGTCTCAGCAACGGCCCTCGGTAAGCCCATACTTGTGCTCAGGCGATAAATCTCCGAGAGGATCATAACAAGCCTGCGCTCCTCCCATCCCCTCAAACCCCTTTCTACTGGCGAGGGGGTGGAGAGACCGAGATCATGAATCAGCGGTGTCAGCGGTGCTCCAGCCCTCTCCCTCCTAAGCCTATCACCATCGCCATAAGCCCTCCACTCAGGGCCGCGATAAGGGAGGATCCCAGCAACGGCGCCGCATCTCAAGCACACAAGCTCGCCCGAGAACTCATCCTCCATTAACCGCTCTCCACAGACTGGACACACCTCATCCATGCAGTCCTTCCGGAGGAAGACCTAGGCCGAGATCTAATAAAGAGGATGATCTGGCCAGCTTGCTCCGGCTCTCCGCGTATTACTTGGATCTGCGCCCGGTATCCCGCTTACCCCGATCCTCCCGGAGCACATAGAGAGGTGTGCCCTCCTCGTAATGCAGGTTCCCGCCCATCACCTCTACGAAGAAGTGGTTGACGGGCCCGAGGACGCTCACCACCCTTCCAACCTCCCTCAACCGCGAGTCATAGATCTTCTCGCCAAGCTCTGGTAGAAGCTCTGCCTCGACTACTAGGCTCCCCTCAACCCTCCCCCAGACCTTTCCAAGCCTCTTCAGCTTCTTGGCCCCGCGGCTCATCGAGTCTCACCGGATTTCATGGCCTTTGCTAGTGCCTTTATCACCTCGCTCTTCTTCATGGGCTTCCCGGGATTTACTATAACCTTGCCGGTCTTCCTCCACCAGAAGGCTGGATGACCTCCAGGCTCGATCACAGCAGACCAGCCAAGCCTTCTAGCCGCCTCCATGATCTGCTCAGCCCTAGGATTTCTCATGGAAAGGCTGAGAGGAACCCTCCTACAAAGAGATCTGCTAACCGAGGCATCGAAATATATGGGCCAGATAACATATCCCTTCTTCTTTAACAAGTTGTTATCGCACCCTACTTGACTAGGATCGCGTTTATGACCCCATCCTGTCCAGGCCTAGATGTTACAACCGCCCTGCCGAGCTCGGTCTCTATAACCGCGCCCCTTGTTATGACACCCCTCCTCTCTAGATCCTTGTTAGCCGGATTGGCGACAACCCTCAATATCTTAACCTTCCTCGAGACCTTCTTTTCAGGATCAGTTACATTCGCATAGAGATCCGCCATCAACGCGTATTTCACGTTCCCGCCCCTAGCCCTCTTCTCCTTAAGCTTGCGCTCGCCCAGAATCGTGTAAACCGGATCTTCTCCACGCTCATACCTCCGCTTCTTCCTATAGGGCCTCCGCTTTCCGCCTGTCGGCTTCCGCTTATGCAGATCCCAGTGCCACTGGACCATTCCGCCGAGACGGAGAAAATCCAGCTAATAAATGATTCTTAGGGGATGGCGTAAAGCCCTTTATTCTCGCTCTCCTCCGACTCTTCTGGATATGCTTGAGGACATAACAGGCTACTCTGGAGAGAGATTTCTAAGAGTGGGGGCGCATAGCCACATTAAGGGGCTTGGGCTTGAGGGGCTCAAGGCGAAGCCTGTGGGAGGAGGCCTCGTGGGGCAGGTTGAGGCCAGGGAAGCCGCAGGCATCATAGTCCGGATGATCAGGGAGGGTAAAATGGCTGGAAGGGCCATGTATGAAGCTTTCGACGATGAGCTTGCCAGGTTTCTGAAGATATATCGTGGATGGTTTGGCGGCATGGAGAGGCCGGCGAACGAGCTTAGAGAATTAGTGCAGGCGTCGGAGGAGTGAAATGGAGGCCGAGCAGATAGAGATCCAGAGGAGGGTGAGGCTGTGGAGGCCGGAGGTTCGTGAAGTGTATGAGAGGTTCAGGGATTGCTTGAGGAGTCTGGATTGCTGGATGACTTGACCAAGATGCTGGACTATGGTGAGATGAAGAGTAGGAAGCGAGGTGGAGACGAGAAATTGAAGAAATATAGGTCACTAGGCATATATCAGAAACTTCAGATATATAACGAAGTTTCATGCATGCGGAAAAAGGGATTTAGTTGCAGACAGATTCAAAAAAAAGTATCGAGGAAAAGTACGGCGTTCAATTATATATTTCAGTAATATCCAAGTGGGTGCGTCAAAAGCAACATCCATTCCGAAATTACAATAGACTGACCACAGGACCCCAACTGGCCTATGCTATCTCTGCATGGCTCGGAGATGGAGGGCTTGCATATATAAAGCGTTACCGTGAATATAAAGTTCATCTTGCCGTTAAAGACTATGACTTCGCGGAAAAATGGGGACAATGTATCGCTAAGGCGCTTGGAAGGAGAAAGCCGTATAAACCTAAGTGGGAAAAACGTAACCGAAGATGGGTAACTAGAGTGCGCAGTAAGTTACTTTATGACTTGTTGAAGAAAGCTAAGAACAATCCTTGGATCCTTATGCCGTATCTAGAGAGCCACCCAGCTGATGCATGTAGGGGATTTTTCGATGCGAAAGGTGGGGTTAACACCAATAGCTATGAACTTGTAGCATATAACACAGACCTCAGAATTATTCAATTGTTTATGGAACTTCTTAAGAGAATCGGCATACAATGCAGTATACGAGAAGTCCCGTATAAGAGCGACATTATCTGCTCACCAGCGAATAATAAAATATACCATAGAAACAAACATAGCTGCTTTCGATTAGCAATACACGGTAAAAAGAATATCTTGAGATTCGCCGAGGAGGTAGGTTTTACAATTGCTAGGAAACGAACTGAGCTTGCTCGAATGCTAGAGAAAACTGAGATATTCGGTGAATAAAGGCATATACTGAACAACCCTCCTCCAACCCCC
>CAZWXN010000003.1:49327-53092 GCA_964637915.1 uncultured Nitrososphaeria archaeon
AACTGAGATATTCGGTGAATAAAGGCATATACTGAACAACCCTCCTCCAACCCCCTTTTTCTTTTCCTCAATTGTTCTTAATGATAAATTCGTCACTTACATTAATGGCTTAAGAACTTCTCTTCATACTTTCGTAGGTATTCAGAAGCTTCCTTTACATCCATGAAGAGATTCTTCACGATTTCAACATCATCTACCGTAACTTTTTTACGCCCCCTTCTCTTCGCATTATGAGTGGCGAAGCTTAGGAGTTGGACAGCATATCTAAGCGAGCTCTCTACCCCTATGCAGGCAAGTTTCTCTAAAGCATCCTCCTCTATCTCGAACATCTCTTCCCGCGCCCTAATCCTTAAAATCTCCTTAATGCTATCCTTATCATATTCTTGGGTGGTGATTATCACAGCTCTGTCTATAAGATCTAGGGGGAAACCGAATGGGCTCTTAATATCCGTCCCTCGGATTCTGGCAATACCTCTATTCGTAGCCAGTATTATTATTGGAACAAGTTCGCCCTCCATAGCCCTTCCAAGGAAACTAAAGGCTTCTAAATCCAACAAGTGGGCATCATCAATGAACAAGACACCTGGATGAATAACGGCCTTTCCCTCATCAACCCATTCTTTAACTTGTTGATCAACAGCCATTCGAATCTCTGCGTCAAGCTCCCTTTCCGGCAAAGTTCCAAAAAGTAGGCTGAATAGCCCTCCTGATCTTCTCCTAGCCTGTAATTCATCCAAATCAGCAAGAGTCAGGGTATAAACGAACTCTTTCTCCTTTAATATTGGACCTGAGGGTCTAGGCACCTTTACATCCGCATCCACATCATATGTTTTTCCCTTAGTGCTCTCCAAACTCAGACCCAAACTCACGACCCGGCCTGTCTCAGCATCAATTTGGATAACATGTCCTTCCGAAATCCCCTGCGCGATTATTTGTTGGGCTACACTACTCCCAGCCTCAATAGTCTTTTCCTCACTAGTAGTCTTTAGTGTTATCCGCACACTTTCGGGAACCCTTTGGTATGGGTTATAAGGATGCGGCACAGTTCTCAGATCCAGCCTAACAACTTCGCCTTCATAGATCCTACGTACTTCGTGGATCTCAACCCCTATCGCCTTTCTCATAGCCTCGATCAAAATCTCAGTCTTCTTTCTCTCAGCACTATAAATCTCACTTCCAGACATTTGAATAAATGGGACATTCGGACCAAGCTCTCTCGATATCGCTACAGCTAGGGCCGTTTTGCCGGTCCCCGGTGGACCAGCCAAGATTATGCATCTTCCGCTGAGCCTTCCTTCCTTGATCATTCGAACGACGAGTCCAGCTGCTTCTCTAGCTCTTTCTTGACCGACCATGCCATCCTTTACCTTTACAGCTCGGCCAGTCTCGTCTAAGCCAAGACCTTTGATGTGGGTGTGAGCTCCAATGCGTTCAAAACGGGTAATATTACTACTTGGCAGTTCTCGGATTGAGGCCATAATTACCCCACCCGATAACTGCGAAGATATCTAGGCTAGAAACTAGTTTGTGGGCTTTTTATTTAAACCTTTTGTAAGCGAAGGAATTATGTTGTAGAGGAGTTATTAGGGCTACTTTTCTCTACATCTCTTCATTTCATCTGGAACAGGAAAGACGGCGATAGCATGCGCTATAGCCCGGGAGCTCGGCAGGGATGTACCATTTGTAACCCTTAGCGGCTCCGAGATCTATTCCTCGGAGCTGAAGAAGACGGAGATCCTGACCCAGGCGATGAGGAAGGCGATAGGTGTCAGATTGAGGGAGAGGAGGAGGGTTTACGAGGGCGAAGTTGTTCAGCTCGAGGTGAAGACGCGGAGGCATCCCTACAACCCGTATCAGGAGATCCCAGATCACGTTGTCATAGGCCTCGCGACCAGGGATGATCGAAGAACCTTCAGGGCTGGAGCAACCATAGCCTCCTATATATTGTCGCAGGGGATTACCGTCGGGGATATGATAACGATTGATGTGGAGACGGGCAGGGTTACGAGGATCGGGAGATCGGAGGAGGCTGCCGAGAAATATGATCTAGCCACTGTGGATGAGAGGCCTGTGCCTAGGCCGGGGGGCCAGTTGAGAAGGAGAAGGAGTTCATCTACGTCCTCACGCTCCATGACTTGGATCAGATCAGCGCGCAGTCTAGGGGTGGTGGGCTATTCAGCCCCCTATTCGGCGCGCCGCCAACTAAGGAAATAGACAACGAAATCAGGAGAGAGGTGGATGAGATGGTGAAGAAGAGGGTTGAGGAGGGAACCGCCGAGATAATACCGGGCGTATTGTTCATAGATGAGGTTCATCTCTTGGATATCGAGGCGTTCTCGTTCCTGAATGCCGCGATGGAGAGCGAGCTCGCGCCAATAATAATCCTCGCCACAAATAGGGGTATGACAAGGATAAGGGGGACGGACATGGTCTCCCCACACGGCATCCCACTCGACCTCCTCGATAGAATGCTGATAATCACGACGAGGCCATATACAAGGGACGAGATCAAGAAGATCCTAGAGATCCGGGCGGCCGAGGAAAGGGTCAAGCTAAGCCCAGAAGCCTTAGAGAAGCTCACCGACATAGGAGAGCAATCAACACTCCGATACGCTGTCCAGCTCCTGACACCAAGCCAGATAATAGCCCGAGAGAATGGGAGGGAAGAGATTACACCCGAGGATGTGGAGAAGGCCGTCGAGCTCTTCAGTGACGTAAAGCGGTCAGTCCAAGAGGTGGAGAAATGGAAAGACAAATACCTCTATTAGCCATGTTACGTAAAGATGGCATGAGCCCCAACAATTAGATTATCTTCTGGAGAACTATTTTCTCATTTGCAAATGCTTTAAACCAATCCGCCAGTTCAACACCTAAGCCCGGCTTCATTCTAGGAATCCTCATTCCAAGGACAAATGTCTCAAGAGGATCCTCTCTAGTTATGTTCATGTCGAAGAGTAGCAGATCACTATCCAAGTCAACATTAATGACGCTGGGCATTGCAGATGCATAATGTATTGCCGCTGAAATCGCTATATGCGTCTCCTCATTACATCCAACCATCAATTTAATCCCAGCTTCATAAGCCATTCGAGCAGCCTTAATTCCATAATATATTCCACCTATCTTTTGAAGCTTAATATTTATTCCATGTGCGGCCCCCATCTCTATAATTCTGATAATATCGTCCAAGGTTCTCGCGGATTCATCGGCAAACACTGGTATAGGAGATTTGCTCGCAATAATCTTAAGGGAATCTAGATCCTCTCTTGGCGTGGGCTGCTCGACTAGAAGCAATCGCCTCCCCACCACCTCAAACATTTTGTTAAAGGTCTTAACAGCTTGTTCCGGATCTTTGTATCCCTGGTTCGCGTCAAGCGTTAGCTCTCCGGGGAATATTTCGGCAACCTTTAAAACTCTTTCAAGATCATCTTCAGGTTTTCCAGATAGCTTAAGTTTTATTCTCCTTAATCCACGTTCTCCGAATCTTGTCATATAATCTCTTACGGTCGCAATTGTGTCATCCAGCGTCTTTATCCCTATTGTTAGCGTTGTGGGGATTCTAGCAGGCATACTCGCCCCTAAAATCTCGTAGACAGGCTTTCCCTCAGCCCTTCCCAAGGCATCATAACACGCCATATCTATGGCAGCTTTACCCGTTTGGCTTCTCAAACCTGTCTTGTCCTCTAATTGAGAAAGCGTCTTGTGAACTTCCTCTATATCCAGTGCACGTCCCTGAAGATGCTCTGCGGCAATTTTCATAAAAGC
>CAZWXN010000004.1:0-39592 GCA_964637915.1 uncultured Nitrososphaeria archaeon
CTTTCTCAGGCTGGGGCCGGGTGGAGGGCTTGCAAGAAGGGTCAGAAAAAAACTCGGCTAAGAGGGCGATTGTGCTAGATGCAGCCGCCCTAATCCTCGGCTTCACGGAGGTTAAGGACGCGGTCGCGGTGACATCCAGCAAGGTATTGGAGGAGGCTAGGGATCGAGATGCGAGATACAGGGCTCTTGCAGCGCAGGAGGGTGGGTTGATAAGGGTGATGGAGCCGGAGCCCGCATACGTGAGTGAGGTTCGAGAAGCGGCGCATAGGCTCGGTGAGATCAAGCTTTCCGATGCGGATATAAGCGTCATCGCGCTCGCGCTGCAGCTCTCTAGGCAGGGCTGGGACACATGTATCTTCACATCGGACTATTCGATCCAGAACCTGGCCTTGAGGCTGGGGCTCATGGTTAAGCCGATACTTCATCAGGGCATAAGAAGGGTGATAAGCTGGGAGGTTTATTGCGGGGTCTGTGGGTGGTCTGGGGATGACAGGCCGGGCGATTCATGCCCGAGATGCGGCCATATATTGAGGAGGAGGCCTCGGAGGGAGAAGTGATGAGAATAAGAGTGATCTCAGAGTATGTGGATGAGGAGGCGCTCGGAGAGGTGGCTGAGGCGCTTAGAGATGTTTATGGCGGCGAGGTCAAGATACAGACCGCGGATAACCTCGTCGGGAATGAGTTCCTAGACCATAATAGAGGCCAGTATGATGCATGGAGGATCGTCCAGCATTATCGCGGAATACTCGGCGAGGACGAGTACATACTCCTAGTAACGGATAAGGATCTCTATGCAGCTGGGCTAAACTTTGTCTTCGGCCTCGCATGGAGGGGTGTCGCGATAATCTCCGTGCACAGGCTCTTTCCCGAGTTCTATGGCCAGCCGCCGGACCGCGCCCTATTCAAGGAGAGGATGATAAAGGAGGCTGTGCATGAGGTTGGCCATCTTCATGGGCTAATGCATTGCAGCGACCGGAGATGCGTAATGGCTTTCAGCAACTCGATAGCGGACACGGACTATAAGGATAGTAGGCCGTGCAAGAGATGCCTCGCGAGGCTACGCGCCCTCTGACCCACCCTTCGCCTCAAGCTCCTTGAGAAATCTCTTGACGTAGGATTTCGGGAGAACCTCTGCCTCGACGAGATTTACTATCGAGTTGGGCGACGCCTTACCCGAGACCCTTCCAATAGCCCCCTTAACCTGCCTCCAGATCAGGTTCGTGTTCCCGCTCTTGGAGTTGTATATTATCCCGAGAACCTCATAAGCCCTGACAAACCTTATCTCCCTAACCGTTTCTAGGTTAAGCTTCGAGATGGCTTCCACATGAATCCTTCCAGGAGGATCTCTCTCTGGAAAGATTGATGGATCCTTCAGATAGCCCTTCGGGATGAAGGAGTAGCATGTATTCAGGATCATGAACCTCCTAAATTTCTCGAGCGTCGTCTTGACATCAATCTCCACAGACATCCACCATCCGCTCTCGCGAGGTTCCCTTCTCCGCTGAAGGAAGTTGCAAGCGTCTTAAAATAGCTTTTACCGACGAGTCTGGGGCTATCGGGATAATTCCGGGAAATTTTCTCGGGAATGCTTTCAGCATCTCGCGAGCATATCCCTTAATATGAGGGGCTCTTCATCGCCATGGGGAGAATGGCTTTGGGCGAGAAATCAGCGGGCGCGCTGGAGGAGGCGTCCAAGCCTACTGGCACCTATATTCGCGAGGTCATTCTCGAGAACTTCATGAGTCATGAGTATTCTAGGGTCACGCTTTCCCCGGGCTTAAACGTGATCACGGGGCCTAATGGCGCCGGGAAGTCCTCAATCCTCCTCGGCATAGCGGTGGCCCTCGGCCAGACATACACGGATAGGGCTGGGAGGCTGAGCGACCTGATAAGGAGGGGGGAGAAGGCGGCAAGGCTTACGGTGGTCTTCGACAACACGGAGGTTGATGGGAAGAGGCCGATACCATGGCTTCAATCCGACCAGCTCGTGATAACGAGATACTTGAAGAGGACCGGCGAGTACTGGCATTATGTTAACAATAGGCTGAAGACGAAGGCCGAGGTGGATCATCTCCTGAGAAGGCTGGGGATAAATCCGAACAACATGCTAATAATAATGCATCAGAACATGATCGAGGAGTTCGCCTCAAAGAACAATGTTGAGAAGCTTAGGATGGTTGAGGATGCAGTCGGAGCATCACAGTTCAGGCAGAGGATAATAGAGGCGGAGGCGAGGCTTAGGGACATAGAGGCGCAGGAGAAGAGCTTGAAGAGGGCGCTTGAGGAGGCGAGGGCCGCGGTCGAGTACTGGAAGGAGCAATATGAGAAGCTCATGATGAAGAGGAGGCTCGAGGGTGAGAAGAGGAGGCTTGAGCTGGAGTATGCATGGGCGCTCGTCTCGGAGGCCGAGGCGTCGGCGAACAAGCTTAGGGAGAGGATCGAGGCCCTCATGCTCGAGGAGAGAAAGCTTCTGGGGGAGATAGAGTATCATGAGGGCGAGGTTGAGAGGATTAGGCGAAAGCTCCTCGATCTTGTGGACGCGGTTAAGCGCGGTGAGCTCGTGAACCTTGAGGGCTTCGGGAAGGACTTGGACATATTATTGGAGGAGAAGGGGCTCGCGGAGGTCGCGAAATACAGGCTTCAGGAGAACAGGTCGGAGCAGAGGAGGCTCGGCTACGAGCTTAACAGGATCGAGAAGGATCTCGCGGAGAAACTTAGGAATGCCTCCGCCCTCGGCGAGAGGGTTAAGACCTCGAGAAAGCCCTCGGAGATCCTTGAGGACATCCGGGCCATAGGGCTCCAGATAGTGTCCCTCGGAGAGGTATTCGAGGAGGCTGAGGACATGTATCTCGTCGCGGACGCTAGGTATAGGGAGACCGAGCAGAGATCCATGGAGCTCGAGGAGAACTTGAAGAAGGCGATGGAGGAGCTGGAGTATAGGAAGGAGCTCTGGAGAAGATTCCTAAGGGAGCTCGTGAAGGATGTGGAGCCCAAGTTCAACTCAATACTCTCGATAGTTGATGGTAGGGGCAGCATAGTGCTGAAGAACTTGGAGGATCCGGAGAAGGCTAGCATAGAGCTTCATGTCGGGTTCCGTGGGGCCGAGCCCGTCATACTCGACGCCCAGACGCATAGCGGCGGTGAGAGGATCGTCGGCACGCTCGCATTCCTCCTAGCGCTCCAGAGATACATCAAGTCGCCTTTCAGGGCCGTGGACGAGTTTGACGTCCATCTAGATCCCCTCAACCGCGAGAGGATGATAAAGCTCCTGATGAATGTGGCTGAGCAGGAGCCGAGATCCCAGTACATAATAATCACGCCTGGGAGGATTCCCGTGAAGGAGGGCGTGAATGTGATCCTAGTGCAGAATGTTGGCGGGAAATCCATGATAGGGAGGCCGGAGTAATGTCCTCAAAATCATTTAAGGTTTCAAGGGAGGAGCTTGAGAGGATAATACAGGTCTGCGAGAATATTGAGAAGAGGGGGCTCGACCCCTTCACCGTCAACGTGAGGGCGCTTCTAGAGAAGCTTAGAAAGCTTCTTGAGGAGAGCGGCGATCTCGAGCACTACATACTTGACGCCGAGACGATGTATAGGATAGCAACCTTGATAGCCCTCCAGCATAAGTGGCTTAGGGAGAGGGCTCAATCCCTCTTCATAGATGCGCAGATGGTTCAGACGAGGCTCATGGCGCTTGACAACAAGTCGATAGCCAGAGCATTCCTCAAGGCATGGAGGCCCATAATATCGTTGGAGCAGATAACGCTCCATAGGCTCAGGCATGGCATCGAGCACTTCCTCAGCATGCCTCCAAGAGCAGGCGGCAGGAGCATGGGGTGGAAGATCTCCCAGAGGGAGGTTGAGCATGCTCGGGGAAGCCTGGAGCTCGAGGAGGAGCTATCCGAGAAGCTTGAGCAGCTACATCGCGAGCTTATCCAGAGATACGAGCTCGAGGGTGAGATAGATTACTGGGAGTTCGTGCAGGGAAAGAACTTCGAGGAGACCTTCGAGCGAGCATATCTCCTAAGCTTCCTGATAACAAATGGCTATGTTGATGTTAGGAGGAATCCGTTGAAGGGTGAGTTAAAGCTTGTGCCCAGAAGGGAGAAGTCGGAGAGGAAGCGGCCATCGTCCCTGGTAATAACCCTGAGGAGTTGGGGCGAGCATGAGTAGTGATGAAGCATTCTCGAGAAAGCTGGCAACCGCCGCAGCGATGCTCCTCTTCAGAAGCCACCGGAAGCCCGGTGTCAAGGGATGGGAGCTGAAGCAGAAGCTCGGCAAAAATTACATGAAGATAATCGACGCCTTAAACTCCTATCTCAGAAGAATAGGGCTCGAGGTTAAGACCATTCTTGAGGAGGGCGAGGATCTTGATAAGGCCAGGTTCTATATCGTTCTCTCGCATCAGTTAACCCTCTCCGATCTAGTGGCTGCTGGATGGAGTATAGATGAGGTCGCGGCCCTAGCCATAGCCCTCTCCATCCTAGCTAGCAGGGGTGGCAAGGCGCCCCTAAGAGATGTTCTAGAGGTTCTACAGGCAAAGCTGCCGAGATGGAAGGCTGAGACATATATTGAGAGGGTGATCCGCCGGGGCTACCTGGAGAAAACAGAGGATGATATCTTAGTGGTGGGCTGGCGGACTAGGGTCGAGGTGGATCAACAGGAGCTCCTAAAATCCGTTCTCGAGCTCCGCCTCGAGGAGCCAGCGCATGGCGAGGAAAAGGAGTGAGAGCAAGTAGCGGGATAGTCGAGGTGTGCGGAGAACTCTTTAGAATTACTGGAATATGTTCCAGAATATGGATGCCCCAGCTCTAGAATCACAAGGATTAAACCAAGCCATGAAGCATATCGATCCCGGGGATGGAGCGAGAGGCCCTATTCTCTTGGGTAAAGCTTACGGTCCTAATAGCCCTAGACACGCTGCTGCTGGCGATACTCCTATTCATAGCCCTGCTTTAAATGGGGGGCAAGCCTAGCCGAGAATAAGGTTTTCTACAAGTCTCCGCTCTTATCATTTGAGGTGAGCCGTTAAGCTTGGCTTTAGTGAGGATAGGTCTCATAGGCAAGACTAATACCGGTAAGACCACGTTCTTTAACGCCGCGACCCTAGGGACAGCGGAGGTCTCAACTTACCCTTTCACGACTAAGGAGCCCAATTATGGGACTGCTCACGTTGTGACCCTATGCGTCTGCAGGGAGTTTAATGTCCAGGATAATCCTAGGAACTCAAAGTGTATTGATGGCTGGAGGCATATCCCGATAGAGCTCATAGATCTTCCCGGCCTGATTAAGGGTGCTTGGGCTGGAAAGGGCTTGGGAAACCAGTTTCTCTCGGTTGCATCCCAGTCGGACGCGCTTCTTCACGTCGTCGATGCTAGTGGGAGTGTTGATGAGGAGGGGAGGCTTGCTGAGCCTGGGACAGGAGACCCGCTCGCCGACTATTATGATATCGAGGAGGAGCTGATAATGTGGTTTATCAAGCTGCTTGAGCGCTCCGAGGATAGGATAATCAAGGGACTGAAAAAGGGCCTCGAGCTCCCGGCCGCGATGGAGGAGGTTTTCAGGGGGGTGAAGGTGACTGCTCAAGACATTAAGAGGGCTCTCGAGGTTACGGGGCTGGATAAGAAGGATTTCGAGAACTGGACGCCCTCGGATGACCGGAAGTTCGCCACGGCGCTCCGTGAGATCTCGAAGCCGACAATCGTGGTCGCCAACAAGATGGATCTCGACACGGCTCCCGAGAACTTTAGAAGGCTTAGGGATAACTTGGTTGATAAGATAGTGGTTCCATGCAGCGCAGAGGCTGAGCTGATACTTAGGAGGGCTGAGCAGAGGGGCCTGATAAAATACGTGCCGGGAGAGGAGAAGTTTGAGATCATCAATGAGGCGGCCTTGACGGATAAGCAGAAGTGGGCTCTCGAGATAATTAGGCGCAAGGTTCTCGATGAGTATATGAGGACGGGAGTCCAGTTCGCATTAAACGTCGCGGTGTTCAAGCTCCTTAAGATGAGCGCCGTTTACCCGGTCTATGACGTCAAGAAGCTATCAGATCACAAGGGAAACATCCTCCCGGACGTATACCTGATGCCTGAGGGCGCGACGGTTGAGGATCTTGCAAGAGAGATACATAGCGACCTGGCGAAGGGGATTCTCTACGCGGTTGATGCTCGGACGGGCCTTAGGCTCCCAGCAAGCTATAAGCTCAAGGACAGGGATGTGCTCTCAATAGTATCCGGGCGAAAGAAAACCTGAACCTATTCCATCATCCTTCGGCTGGAACCAGCTGGTAGAATAGGATACCGCTTCCCCTTATCTTATCTATCTCAAGCCTTACCCGCATGCCTCGCTTCAACCTCTTTGGGTCATCGCATTTAATCCATGCTAAAACTTTGAATCCATCATCCATCTCGGCGACCCCGACAACATAGTCCTCACACTGCTGATAGCTCTCCGGCTTAATGTTGACAACCGCGTGGGCCAGCAGCCTTCCCTCCCTACAGACCTCGACCCATTCCACATCGCTTGACCCGCAGCGCGAGCACTCGGGCCTCGGGGGGAAGTATCTCGCCCCACACTTGGGGCATCGAGTCCCATAAAGAACCCCGCTAGCAATCCCCTCATAAAATCTCTTCAACCTGCCAACAGGGATCATATATTGGAGCGTTATGGCTCTGAGATCCCTCCAAAGCATCGCACCGGACTTCTCATCCACGATAATCGGGAAGAGCTTGGATAGATCCTCGCCCCCGCTCATAATACATTCCCATATCGCAGCCATTAATAAAGGAGAATTGTGCGCTGAGGAGCAACACGATAAAAAGGAGGCTGAGTAATTCAGCCTCGTATGGTTAAGGAGGCTAAGTTCGTGGTGAAGGTTGAGAGGGCTGAGAAGCCCTTAAAGGTTGAGAGGGAGGTATCTGAGGCGTTGAAAGCGCTTGCTGGGAGGAGGCTTCTAGATAAGCGGGAGTATGTCAAGTGCCCAGTGAAGGGCGAGGATGTGCCTTTTCTAAGATGCTTTGTCTGTGCATCTTTCATCAGGAGGGTTAAGGGCTTCGTCCACTGCTCCGGTGAGCGCTTCGAGATAAGGGCTTGAGAGCTCGACTTGGGGGAAAATATAAATTTGGATTAAGGTAGATGCGCTTGAGATCGATGGGGGAGCTTGGTGGCAGGCTGGCCGGCGCGGTGAAGGAGTTTTTCCGGGGCAAGCTAATCCTCGTCGAGATCTTCCTCCTGATATCCATACTCTTCCTCGGCTTCATGATCAGGATCCTCCCCATGAGATGGGGCATCTACCTCATGGAATTCGATCCATGGATGCAGCTCAAGGAGATGAATTATGTTATCGAGAGGGGTTGGAAAGGCTTCATAGACTTTTTCAACTGGCATGACTACACCTCATGGTATCCCTATGGGAGGGATGTTGGTAGGACAGCTTTCCCAGGCCTACCATTTATGGCGGCCTTCATCTACCACATCCTCCACGGGATAGGCATTGAGGTGAATGCGCTTGAGCTCGCGGCGATGTTCCCACCAATATTGGCCGTGGTCGCGATCCTCTTCGCATATCTCTTGGGGAGGGAGCTTGGTGGAAGACCCGCCGGCCTCCTCTCAGCATTTTTCTTAGCGATTAGCAGCGGGCATATTGAGAGAAGCCTCTTCGGTTGGTTTGATGATGAGAGCATAGGCCTCCCTCTCATGCTAATAGGTCTCTGGGCCTATATTCAAGCGCTGAAGGAGGATAGGAGCCAGAGGGGAGTCGTGGCATACGCGGCCATAGCCGGATTATCCCTCGGATACATGACAGCTAGCTGGGGCGCCGCGAGATTCCCGCTAGCCTTCATCCCACTGATATCCGTTCTATTAGCCCTTCTCGGGAGATATCGGAGGGAGCTGCTAACAGCCTTCACGATAACATTCTCAACATATACGCTGATAGCCCTGATGGTCCCGAAGCTGGGCCCGGGATATCTTAGGGAGATAACGATACTCGCGGGATTCGCGTCCTTCATAATACTCCTCTCCTTCGAGGTCTCGAGGCTCCTACCGGATGGCGTGCATGCTAAGAGGCTGCCATATTACGTGATATTGGCCGGCGTGGCCGGCTTCGCGGCGCTCGTGGTATTGGGCGCCGCCGGGCTTCCCGGTTTCAAGTTCCTCAGCGTCCTCATCCCATCACTTAGACATGATCTCCCGATATTCGTATCCGTTGCCGAGAACCAGCTCTCAACATGGAGCATACTCTTCAGGGATCTAGGATTCCAATCCATGCTGATGATCACCGGCATATACTATGCGCTTAGGCGGAGGAGGAATGAGGACATAATACTCTCAGCATTCACGATTCTCAGCATATACTTCTCCTCGACGATGGTTAGGCTCTCAACGCTGGCAGCACCATCCGTGGCGATCTTAGCCGGCTTCGGGCTGGCGGAGCTAGTCATGGGCTTCGCGAGAAGCCTTAGAGTCGCAGCCCTCAAGCCCAAGACCCGGGCAGTCGGCATCGAATACTACCTCCTAACCCCGCTGCTTATCGGCGCCATCCTTCTCTTCTCATTCACGCCGGGCGCCTATGGAATAAGATACCCGCTATCCGGGATAGATGCAGCATATGCACCGCCCACAATAGTCTCCTCCTCGCTCCCAGTTAGGGCGGAGATCCCAGCATGGCTCAAGACATTGGAGTGGATGAGGGAGAATCTTCCAGAGGATGCCGTAATCGCCTCATGGTGGGATTATGGCTACTGGATAACGGTCCTTGGCAATAGGACCAGCATCGTGGACAACGCCACCCTCAACTCGACCCAGATAGGCGAGGTGGGCTACGCATTCATGTCCAACGAGGAGACGGCCTACAGGATCTTCAGAAACCTCGGGGCAACACATGTCCTGATATTCGTGACGCACATCCCATATGGGCAGCAGGCCGGAGTCCTCCTCGGATACGGCGATGAGGGCAAGTGGATCTGGATGCTGAGGATAGCGGTGCAGGAGGGATACCAGCTCAACGAGAGCGAGTACATGAGCCCTGAGGGCAGGCCGACAGACAAGTTCTGGACCGAGACGACGCTCGGCCAGCTAATTCCGTTCAAGCCCTACCAGATCAGCGGCCAGACATATCATGTCTATAGCCCGTCAAGCCTCAAGCACTTCAGGCTCGTCTACGCATCGGATGAGCCCTACACGAGCTACGCCTATGTCTACATCTATGAGCTTGTTGATTAGCCTATGTAGTGGGGCTCCTTATCGCCCTTAACCTTGTCTTGAAGCATCCTCTCATAATCCCGCCTAAACTCCTCTATAATCTCCTTCTGCCTCCTAATCTCCTCCTCAAGCCTTGTGAGATCTATCTCGAACTTGAGGACCTTTGACAGCAGTTCTAGGAGCTCTTTCGCGGCCGCCGGGTCGGGGAAGTATGGCATGACTTCGGCGGCCAGTAGCCAGACCCTGCCCGTCCCCTTGAGATAGAGATGCATAAGATGTGATGATAGCCTGTCAGCAGGCACCTCGTCCAAGCTTCTCAGGATCTTCGCGCCCGCCTTAACGAACTCCCTAACGCCATCTGGGTCCGCCGAGGCCACGTAGACGCCCCTAGACCCTGTCAGCCTTATCCCGGTTAGCAGGTAATAGTTCCTTGCGTTCCTCTCCACGAGGAACCTGTATATCTTCTCGGCTATCAGATAGCTTGACTCTCCATCCTCCATGGCAAAGTTTCTAGAAATGAGGACCAGCTTCACCCCACCGCTCTCATACTTGTATAGCTCGATCTTCGGCTGGGATGCAATGCCATTGCTAACTAGGCTCACATGTGGGAAGTAGCGCGACTTGATCTCCGCGATCTTCACAGGCTTCAGACCATCTATCATATAACTAAGAGCTATAGATGGCGCTATGCCCGCCGATGGAGTAGCATCAATAACATGAGCTCCGATTAGGTCAACAGCCTTATCCAGCTCAACTAGAACTACATTATCCTCCCGCGCCCTACGAGAAGGCATACTGCCATCATGTCTCTGAGCCGCCGGGATTTAAATCGTTCTCCCCAAACAATGAATAATACATCATGACTCCCCGCGCCGCATCTTGGCTATTAGATCTAAGTACCTGTGCTTAAGGGATATGTTAGGTGGGTGGGCGGATTTTAGAGGCCCCCCGCATACGGGGCATGAGCCTTCCCTGATCGTATATCTGCCGCAGTTGGCGCATTTTTTAAGGAGGCCGGGCATCGCCACTCACTTCAGCTGGAGCTCTCCTTTCCCCCCAGCCTCCCTAATAACCGCGAGGCAGGCTTCCGCAACCCTTTGGATTATCCTTTTACCGGTCTCCACGTCCTCGGTCTTGACACTTATAAGGTATCTCGGAGCCCCCATCGTCGTTATCGTGACATCCTCTTTCTTCGCGGCCTCGAGGCCCTGCCTAACCGCGCGCCTTATAACTTCAACACCATTCCCTCCCGGAACCATCATCACCAAGATTCCCTGGACGGTTACCTCCCTTATCTTTATCTCCTGACTTATAACCTCCATTAATAGCTTGGCGAGATCCTCGTCCAGCTTCATCCATTCTGGAAGACGCTCCTCCTCAAGCGCATCCAGCAGAATCTCATAGAGGCTTAAACCGCGCTCCAAGGCCGGTTCGACTATGAGCTTTATCAACTCCTCCTCGCTCCTACCAGATCTCTCGGATAATAGCTTCAGCACCCTCAGCAGCCTCTGCTTCCGCTTCCAGAGGCGCATCTTATCCTCTCGCTCCTTCTGTGAAACCCTCCTATAGGAGACATCCGCCTGCCTCGTAGCCGGATCAACCCTGAGAACCCTGAAAACATCCCTCTGCCCTTCCTTCAGATAATCCCTGATATTCCTTATCCACTTGAGCGAGATCTCCGAGACATGGACAAAACCCTCCCAGCCAGGATAATCAAGAAGATCCAAGTATACCCCATATTTCTCGACACGCTTAACTAGGCCGACAACAAGCTCATCAACAGCCGGCACACTCCTCTCCACAAACTCCGACATCCAAAAATACCCAATATACTCGTTAATTTAAGTTAAAATCTCGAGCACTCTTCCTAGGATCTTGGCTTTACCCCCCTTTGGGAGGGCGAGGGTCGCATTGCATACTTGGCATTTAACCTCAATCTTCGCGTTATCGAAGATTATCTGCCGGTGGCCGCACTCATTACATTGGACGAGGAGGAACCTCGACCTAGGCTTCGGTATCAGCCTTTCCCAGTCAACCTCCATGTCCGGCAAAACTTAGAACCAGTTCCCCTAATTAACCCTACCTTAATCTCTCCGGAGTAGTAGGGTTGGGGATGCCGCGACATCCTTAAATTATTCGGCATTATCCTCCGCTCTTGAATTGAAGGTTCCGGCATCCATTAACACATACTGCCCTAGATGTCGGAAGTATACGGAGCATAAGGTCACTCTCTACAAGAAGGGTAAGGATAGGGCTCTAGCTAGGGGGGCTAGGCATCACGAGCGGGAGCTGCATGGCTATGGTGGCCAGAAGTATCCGATTCAGAGGAGGAAGGCTAAGACAACGCAGAAGCAGACGCTTAAACTGATCTGCAAGGAGTGCGGCTACACGATACACAGGGAGGGCATCAGGCTGAGGAAGCTCGAGATCGTCGGCTGATCTCGATAATCTTCTCCTCTAGGATTTCTAGGCCCCTCTCCAGAACCTCCTCCCCAATGTTGAGGGCGGGCGTGATAAGTATCGTGGCCCCGACTCTCCAGAGAAGAAGCCCAACCCTAAAGCACTCATCAACGATCATCCTCGCCATGATCTCGCCGGCCCTCCTATCCGCACCTATAGGCCTCATCCCGATGAGCATTCCCATTCCATGAGTTCTCCAGCCCAGCTCACCAGCAAGCTCCCCAACTCTCCTCAGAATATTCCTGCCAATCCTCCCGCTTCTTTCCACGAGGCCCTCATCCCTAATCGCCCTGATAGTTGCAAGGGCTGCCGAGATCGATAACACGCTCCCTCCACAAGCCTCATGATCCAAGGGCTCCATGTCTATAATCTCCTCCCTAGCCGCCAGCACTCCGAGGGGGAGGCCTGATGCAAGCTGCTCACCCAAACACACGATATCAGCCTTAAAGTTCCAGTGATCTAGGGCGAACCACCTGCCGGTCCTAGCAGGCGCGGTGAACCTCTCATTAGCAACAAGAAGGCCACCTAGATCCTTAGCAAGCATCCCAAGAGCTTCCATGTAGGAGGTTGGCGGAGGCGCTGGTGCCTCTAGGCTTATCGGCTCAAGCATTATTGCCGCCAGCTCGTCGGGTGCCGCGGCCTCCACGAGCCCACGAGATAACTTGAGGCATTCTCCCCGGCATTTCTCCGGATCCAAGCCAACTGGACAATTGGCGCAGTCGCGGCCGACACCATAAACCACGTCTATGATCCTTACTGGAGGTTTCCGGATCCTCGAGCTGGCTGAGAGCATTAAGGCCTCCTCCGTGGACCCATGATAGCTCTCGGTGAAAGATAGGATGACGTGTTTGCCGGAATGCCATCTCACGGCCTTAGCCGCCGCGTCAATTACCTCGGAGGGGCTGTCGCGGAAGAGCATTCTCACATCGCCCCTGATGGGAGCTATTTTCGCGAGCTCCTCGGCAAGCTCAACAGCCTGCTCTGAGTAAAGGCTGGATGGTATCGTCATCGAGCTATTCAAGCAGCTTTTCACGGCCTCGACTACTTCCGGGTGCTGCCCCCCGAGAGGCAGCATCCCGAAGCCGCCGGTGAAGTCTATGTAAGCGTTATCATTCACATCGAATATTATCGAGCCCTCGATCCTCTTCACAGCGATCGGGAACCTTCTCCTACAGGATCGAGCCATGAGCTCTATATCTCTCGAGATTATTCTCTCCGCCTCTCCGGATGTTGGGGGTTTTGAGATCCTTGGCAGATCTCTTACCATATACAATGCGACCTCGCATCACCGATCCTACAAGGATATCACGGCCTCGAGAACCCCGACATACACTATTCTTCCATCATTTCTCCGCAGCTCGTCGCTTGACAAGTTTATCTCCTTGATCTTCAGATTCGAGTAGAAGCCGCTCTTAAGAAGCATTATCGTCCTAATACAATTTTCTATGTTTCTCCCCCGGGCCCGGAGGACTATCTCCCTCTCGCCCCTATTGAATAGCGTTATGCACGCCGTAACATATCTCATCACATTCTTCCTGCCAATTATGACTTGGGACCTTGACATCCGTATTCAGGGAATCTGGGTAATGGGGGTAGTTATTTATTTTCAGCCCCTTCTAGATGATTGATCCCGCGATTATGGAGCCTATCAGGAATAGGATAAAGATGGTGATTCCCTGCCGGGTCCTTGCCGCTGCCTCTTGGAGAAAGCTTTGAGACATTATCTTGACTCTGGGGAACTTGAGCCTGAGCCATGCGGCCTCCATGGGTTTCGCGGCTTGAAGGGCTCTTGCGGCCACCTCCACGGCCTTCTCCGCAATAACGTCGGCTGGAACTATCTCGCCGAGGGGATGATATCCGCGCCCACCAAACCTGAGACCATTAACGATGTGGGTATCCGTCGTCACGACCTCGACATATTCGAATCCCATGGATCTAAGTTTCTCCACGACCGCGTCTCTGACATGGGGCAGGCAGTTATTTCCATCCAAGCTTATTATCGCGGATGGCCTACCATCGAAGAGGAAGACCGCAGCGGAGACGCCTAGATCGCCCGCGCCATCCTCCCTAGAATAGCCGTCAAGCCCGACCTGCGCATAACCAAATATGAGGCTCTTCCTCCCGCCGAGCTCCATCCCTTCAGCCCTTTTCAGAAGCTTCGCGATCAGCCGGATGCTATCATCATCTAGATCCTTAACAGAGTCGGAAAAGCTATTATGACAATCGACCGGTATTAGGAACTGGTCGCGGGAGCCGTTGCAGACTATGTTCGGGATATCCTCCATGCCCATTGGATGCGTGGTGACGAGGAGAATTCTGGCATCGCCAACGCCCAGAAGCATCCCCTTAACATGCCCTTCATGCAGGATCTGCGGCGGATAGGCGTATGAAGAATATGTGAGGCCATTATGATTATTGCGTATGACTCTCTTTATCCTCTCTAAGATCAGCTCGCAATCCTCCTCCGAGATCAGGTTATCATAGTGGTTCGAGAATCCCTTGAGGAAGATCGCCTTAACACCATCCCGCTGCAGCTCCTCATGCATTCTATACATCAGGCCGCTGCTGCCATAATCTTTGAAGGGCCCGGGATGAAAGAGGGGGATTAGTATCGCCGCCTCAATCCTCTTATCCATGCTCCTGAATAGTAGGAGATCCAGGCTCGCGAAGGACTCATCATCAAGTTTCTCAGAGACCTCTCTCAACCAATCCTTTTTATTGTCTAGGAGGTAGGCGAGCACGCCCGATATGTAGTCGAGGGCCGAGGCACCTCTAATTGTCAAGATGCGTTTGAATATAGATATCAGCAGGAGTGAGGAGGCGGCTCCAATAAGATATCCCCTTATTATTGAGAGCCCGTAGGTGGTGTTCTGAAGAAGTAGCATCGGCGCGGCCTCCATGATTATTATTGATGCGAATATGGGTAATGCTCTGGGAAGTCTTTTTCCAGCTAATGTGAGAAAGATTACCCCTCTTATGAAGAGACTGGCGCTTATTATCGCCGCGAGGGCGGCTAATCCTAGTGGAGTTACTGAGGCCGCTAGCCCAAGAGCCATGAAGATTGAGCTCACAATAGCGAGCTGATTCAGCCTTCTCGAGTTTATCATCCCCAGATCAATTTTTAAGCGTTCTAGGATCCAGCCGACTAGGATGCTAGCAATGAAGCCTGCCAAGATTATGGGCGTGTAGGCGCCAGCCCCTCCTAGGAAGGATATTGCGAGCGAGATAAGGGCATAGGATACTATCGCTGGAACAAGTAGTCTCCCGCGTAGCGGAATGCCCCAGAGAAACTTATACAATGATGATAGCTGGGAGGTGGCGCTCTTCAATTCTTCCTAGCGGGAATCAAGCAGACTTATAAACTGTGAGATCCCCGTGAAAAGCTCTTAAGCCTGGGGGGATGACTATTGGTGGGGCGGTGGCATGGAGGTTCTTGGAGGGCGCGGGCTTCTCTTAAAGGCTGGGAATACGAGGATATGGCTAGACTCGGCGGCTGAGAACGATTGTGTAAGCCTAGTTTCACATGCACATCTGGATCATGCTCCAGGGAGGCTTAGCAGGATTATAGCCACACCTGAGACCGCGAGCGTATTAAACCTCTTCGGCTCCCACAGGTTTGAGAAGCTGATAAGATATGGCGAGAGCATAATGCTCGGCGACGTTAAGGTCTCCGCCCACCCCTCAGGCCATGTAATCGGCTCAAGCCAATTCTTCTTGGAAAATAATGATGGGAGTCTAGTCTATACTGGGGATCTAAACACTTATGATAGCGTGATATTGAGAGGGGCGAAGCCTCTAGAATCCGAGACACTAATACTTGAGGCAACATACGGCTCCCCGCGCTACATATTTCCAGCCAGGGAGGAAATCTATGCAAGGATTATCCGCTGGATAATCGAGACGATAAGAGCTGGAGAGATACCGGCATTCAAGGTCTACGCGCTTGGGAAGGCTCAGGAGATAATAGGCCTCGTCAACGTCTATCTCAGGATCCCCGCCCTAGCGAGCTTTACCATAAGCAGGATAACCGAGAGCCTTTCGCAGTATGGCTTCAAGCTGGAGCATCTCCCCATAAACAGCCCCGAGGGCCTCGAGGCTTTCAAACAGGGAGAATGCGTATACATCTCCAGCAAGAGGTATAGCCCGCCATCCCGGCGCCGGATCAGGTGGGCGGTCGCCACGGGCTGGGCGCTGAGATATCGGCCGAGCGGCTTCGACGCAGCATTCCCCCTCAGCGGTCATGCCGACTTTTCAGGGCTAGTGAGATATGCTGAGGAGAGCGGGGCGAAGCAGATATACCTAGTCCACGGGTTCGCGGATGAGCTCGCTAAGCATCTTAGGAGGAAGGGGCTGCGCGCCGAGACGCTGCCCCGCGCTCCATGAGCTGGAGGGAGGGCTAATAAGGCGGGTTATCATCGTGAAGATGAGAAAAGTTGTCCACGAGAAGGCGTCGAGGACCCCCGTTACCAGCATCGGCAGCCGGCCTGCTAAGATTCTTCGAAGAGGAGGCTAAGGGAATAAAGGTTAGGCCCGAGCTAATCCTTATTCTAGCGGGACTCATGATAGCGTTAACAATGATAATGAATAAGCTCTTTCCATGAAGCGTGCTGGAGGACTAGGATAGAGCCTCCTCTAGGTCGAGCTGCCCGGATCCGCTGAGCCTCCAGAGGATCCTGCCTTTGAATCTAAGCTTCTCAACCACGCCCTCAGCGAGCATGTTCTTCAAATGTCTCCTCACCGCTGACTCACTCAAGCCGACCTCCTCAGCTATCTGTTGGATTGTTGAGGCCTTTCTAGATAGAACATCTATAATCCTTGACCTGGTGAGAAGTCCACGCCTAACATTCCTCAAGCTCCTTAGATATGCTCGCCCGCGGACAGCCTGTCTCTCCAGCTGGGCGGACACGCCGCTAGGAGTGTAAGAATACTAATTAAGATTTGATCTGCCTGAGCGCCTCATCAAGCTTCCTCTCCACGTGCCCAGAACCTTTGGCCATTAATCATATTCATCCCCATCCATCTCACGCACCCTCCCTGATCTCAGAAGATGCAATATCGGCAACAGGAATGCGAGGATCATCGCCACGAGTATTATCAGGATTATGACGGGGCTGAGCCTGCCATGAAAAATTATCGGTAGGGGGCCGATCATTATCAATCCCCCGCCCTCGGCCTTCATAGCCCCGCTTGGAGCCGATATCGCCCCCATGATGATTAGGATGAAGCCTACTAGAATTAGGAAGACCCCGAGCATAAGCACCATTAACGAGATGCTGGGCGTGATTCTTGCTCGACTCTCCAAGGATCACCACCCCGCCACAGCCATGAATATGAAGAGGATTATCGGTATAAGCATTAGAAGAGCTATAATCAGCAGGATCGCTCCCAGAGATCTATCGCCGAACACTATTGGTATGGGGCCTATTAGGATCAGGCCCCCTCCTCGAGCCCTCACCCGGCCGAGAAGGGCTACAAGAATAATTAGCAATAATCCCAGTAGAATGAGCCCGAAGCCGAGAACGATAAGGGCTAGGTCCATGAGCCCGGGCCCTCTCATGATACCCCTCTCGATATATTAGCCTTAGCCTTTTCACGGGAATTCCGAGCCCAAAATTAATTAGGTTGCTCGCCCCGGTCTTTAACCTTGGAGGAGTAGGAATGGCTCTTGGGATTGCTGGGGCTTATGATAGGGCTATAACAGTATTCTCTCCTCAGGGCAGGCTTTATCAGGTTGAGTATGCTCTTGAGACTGTTAGGGCTGGCTCAACAGCGATGGCTATAGCATGTAATGAGGGATGCGTCCTAGCGGTCGAGGAGAGGATGCATACAAAGCTCCAGAACATAAACTACTCGTGGAAGCTATTCCAGATAGATGATCATATAGGCGCTGTCGCGGCCGGGCTTAACTCGGATGGAAGGGTCCTCGTTGACATGGCTAGAATCAGGTCCCAGATCCTCAGGCTCACCTATGACGAGATACCGACTGTTGAGGCGATCACCAAGTATATTGGAGATATTATGCAGATGTATACTCAGCATGCTGGTGTCAGGCCCTTCGGCGTCGCCCTCCTCTTCGCGGGAGTTGATGAGACTGGTCCAAGGGTATTCTACACGGAGCCAAGTGGAATGGTTCTAGAATATGATGCATGGTCGATCGGGAGGGGTGCTGAGAAGGTTAGAGAGATCTTGGAGGCAGAGTATAGGCGGGATACGAAGCTTGAGGAGGCGATCAATCTCGCGCTCAGATGCTTGGTGGAGTCTGCTGAGAAGATAGACTCCAACTGGACGGTGAGGCTTGCCACGGTCCCGACATTAACCAGGAAGTTTACGCCGATGTCCCAAGAGGAGCTGAGAAAGCTCCTGGAACCGATGATAAAGAAGAGGGGTGGAGAGGGCTAGGAAAGGAATTTTAAACCCCGACCACCCGTCTCTCCCGGGGCGATATCTGTGTCCAAGAGCTATACGATTGCGAGGCTTGAAAAGCATGGCGAGACATTCGAGATTCTCGTCGACCCAGATAACGCCCTAAGATACAAGATGGGTGAGAAGATACCCATCTCGAAGATCTTAGTCTATGAGGAGGTTTACAAGGATGCGAAGAAGGGTATCAGGGTTAAGGATGAAACTCTCAAGAAGACTTTCGGAACTACTGACCCGGTGAAGATCGCGGAGAAGATATTGGAGGAGGGGACGATCCAGATAACAGCCGAGCAGAGGAGGAGGCTGATAGAGGATAAGAAGAAGCAGATAATAGACTTCATAGCGAAGAATGCTATAGATCCCCGGACCAATCTCCCGCATCCGCCCCAGAGGATAGAGCTCGCGATGGAGGAGGCTGGAGTCCAGATAGACCCCTTCAAGGATGCTAAGGAGCAGGCTCTAAAGATAATCGAGAAGCTTAGGCCGATACTCCCGATCAAGACGGGCGTTCTCAGGTTCAAGATAAGGCTTCCGGCCGATGTGGCGGCGCGCGGCTACAGCGTGATCAAGAATATGGGCAAGGTGACCCGCGAGCAGTGGGGTGGGGATGGGAGCTGGACTGGGGTCGTCGAGGTCCCAACAGGCCTCCACATAGACCTAATAGACAGGCTAAACAAGATCACTTCTGGAAGGGTGGAGGTAACGCAGCTTGAGGGGTGAGCTGGAGATGCCGGTATACTTCACCGAGCATGAGATCGTGGTGCCAGGCCAGCTATTATCTGATAATGGTAAGCGGAGCGGCGAGGGGACATATGCTCATGGCGGGAAGATTTACGCCGCGAGAATAGGCTTCGCCTCGATAAGAGATAACAAGGTTGTGGTCACGCCGTTTAAGGCCGCATACAAGCCCGCTCCCGGGGACTGGGTCATAGGAATAGTATCTGATGTAAAACCGAACGGCTTTGAGATAGACTTGGGGAGGCACTTGAAGGGGACTATTAGGATACCGGACCGCGAGGAGGTGATAAGCACGGGTCTCAATGTTGGAGATGTTGTCTATGTGAGGATTAAGGAGAGCGGGCTTAGCGGCGTGGTGATAGATAAGCGTAGCCGGATAAGGCGGATTGAGAGCGGCATACTGATCCAAATTCACCCTGCTAAGATCCCGCGGCTAATCGGGAGGCGGGGCTCGATGATAAACCTGATAAAGAGGCTTACTGGATGCGAGATCATTGTCGGCAAGAACGGCTTTCTTGTGATTAATGGGCCATCTCCGGAGGCCGAGTTCGCGGCAGTCAAGGCGGTCAAGATGATAGAGGAGGAAGCGCACACCTCCGGGCTAACGGAGAGAGTGGAGAAGCTCCTAAGAGAGCTCGTGGGAGGGGCTGAAGCTCCAAGCTCATAAACCCATATATACCGTGACGCCCCGGAATCTTGACAGGTGTTGATTAGGAGTTGTTGGAGGCTTCTGGGATGTCTAGGCCAGAGCGGCTGATAGATGAGAATGGTAGAAGGGTTGATGGGAGGAGGCCTGACGAGCTTAGGCCGATAAGAATGGAAGTTGGCGTGTTGGATAAGAGCGACGGGTCAGCGTATGTGGAGTTTGGGGGCACTAAGGTGATCGCGGCGGTCTTCGGCCCGCGGGAAGCTCATCCAAGGCATCTAGCACTACCGGACAGGGCAATCCTGAACTGCAGGTATCACATGACCTCTTTCAGTGTTGAGGAGCGTAAGCCGCTTGGCATGACTAGGAGGGAAATCGAGCTCTCGAAGGTGATTAGAGAGGCCCTTGAGACTGTGGCCTTTCTCGAGGAGTTTCCAAGGGCTGCGATAGACGTGTATGTGGAGGTTGTTCAGGCTGATGGCGGGACTAGGACCGCGGGGCTTACAGCGGCCTCACTCGCCCTAGCGGACGCGGGGATACCCATGGCCGACCTCATCGCGGCTGTTGCTGTGGGCAAGGTGGATGGCCAGCTTGTGCTAGACCTCTGCGACCTTGAGGACAAGTATGGTGAGGCGGATATGCCGGTCGCCATGGCGCCTAGATTCAACTCGATAGTAATGCTCCAGCTTAATGGGCGGATGACGGTCGAGGAGTTCAAGAGGGGGCTCGCCCTAGCCAAGAAGGGGATAGACGAGATCTATAGGCTTCAGAGAGAAGCCTTGAAGAAGAAGTTTAGTGAGATCTCGCCGGAGGAGGTTTAGAACATGGCCCTTGCGCCCAAGAAGGATTTAACAGCCAAGATAATGCGGAGCAAGATCTACAGCTTACTCCTCCAGGATAGGAGGATTGATGGGAGGAAGCCGACCGACCTCAGGCCGATAAAGATTGAGACAGGCCTATTGTCGAAGGCGGAGGGCTCTGCATTAGTCTCCATGGGCAGCACGAAGATCCTAACGGGCATCAAGGTCGAGGTGGGCGCACCTTTCCCAGATAGGCCTGATGAGGGAACATTCACCGTGAACGCGGAGCTACTCCCCCTAGCCTCGGCAAGCTTCGAGCCGGGCCCACCAGATGAGCGGGGAATAGAGCTCGCAAGAGTCGTTGATAGAAGCTTGAGGGAGGGCGGGGTCCTAGACCTGAAGAAGCTCTGCCTCATCGAGGGAGAGAGGGTTTACGTGCTCTTCATCGACATCTATGTGCTTGATTATGATGGAAACTATTTCGATCCCTCGCTGATCTCCGCCCTTGCAGCCCTTGCAACCGCTAAGTTACCGAGATACGGGGTGGTTGACGGCAAGCTTCAGAAGACCGGGGAATACTTCACCCCGGAAATTAGATCGCTGCCATTCACCGTGATGGTTGGGGTGATTGGCGAGAAGTTCCTGCTCGACCCGCAGCTCGAGGAGGAGAAGGTCCTCGACGTCTCCCTCGTCATGGGAGCTGATGAAAAGGGCAACATAACATGTGTCCAGAAGAATTCCCCAGGCCAAGTGCCCCTCGAGCTAATGGATAGCATAGTTGACGTGGCTATCGAGAAGACGGGCGAGATTAGGAGAAAATTCCTCCAAGAGGTCCCGGTAAAGCTCGTTGAAAGCCCCTAAAGCCGGCGGCCTGAAACTTATATCCCGATTTAACGTGTTAATAGCTGGTGATGAGGCCAGGCGGTGCTGATCGAATGATGTAATCAGCCTTGGCTGAGCATTTTGGGATCATCCTTAAATTATGAGATCCATGGGCTTTGGGAGGAAGAGGGGATGCAGGTCGGCAGGATTAAGGGTAACCCGGCGAAGCGCTTCGGGCCTAGATACGGCTCGACTCTCAGGAAGCGTGTTGCCGAGATCGAGCGGGAGCAGAGGGCTTGGCACATCTGCCCCAACTGTAATCAGCCGAGGGTGAAGAGGGTTGCAGCCGGGATCTGGAGCTGCAGAAAATGCGGCTACACATTCGCGGGAGGAGCCTGGACACCAAGCGGATCTAAATGAAATGATGAGATTTGAGGCCGAGGTAATCCTCCATCTCAGCGAGCAAGAGGCCGAGACGATATATCGAGCACTCCTCCCCGAGGCCAGGGATATCCCATCAAGGAGAGTGTCCGTAGAGGTGGGCGTGGAGGGTGGAAAACTAATTCTAAGAGCGTATGCCATGGACCCGGTCGCCCTCAGAGCAGCATTAAACTCCTTTATCAGATTCATTGATGCATGTCTGCAATCGATTAGGAGTCTTGGCTTGTAGGCTGGTTAAGAAATCTTTTAAGCTCGGTTGAACGGCTTTCTTGAGATGTCTGCTGGCGAGGGAGAGCTTCCACCAAGCGTCAGGCAGCAGCTTGTAAGGTTTCAGCAGCTTCAGCAGACTCTCAGCGCCATCTTAGTCGAGAAGCAGAGGCTTGAGATGGAGCTCGTAGAGGTGAAGAGCGCGCTCGAGGAGCTTCAGAAGGCTTCGGATGATGTGGTAGTTTATAAGGCGGTCGGCCCCGTCTTAGTCCAGACTAGCAAGCAGAAAATCGTGGAAGAGCTAACGGAGAGGAGAGATCTTACCGAGACCCGGCTGAAGCTCTTGGAAAAGCAGGAGCAGAGGACTAGGGAGCAGCTTGAGAGTCTTCAGAGGGAGCTCAGGCTAGCCCTCTCGGGACAGGGTTCCCGATGAGGAACGCCGTCTTGGTAGAGCTTATCGCGAAGAGGCTTAGAACTCTCTCTGGCAAAGTGGTTGCCATCCTGACGCATGCTGGTGGAGATCCAGACTCGATTGGATCCGCCTATGTTCTTTCAAATATGCTTGAGAAACTTATGTGCGCTAAGCTGCTTTTTGTGATCCCGGAAGGTCCATCGACGCATAGCGCCGCGCTCGTGGAGAGGCTTGGGCTGAGCATATCAGAGCACTTGGACCTTGCTGACGCCTACGTGGTGCTGGACTGCGGCTCCCCTGAGCAGCTCGGCGAGAGAGCGCGCATCCTCGAATCCAGGAAGCATATCCTAGTCATAGACCATCACTCGACTAGCATGGAGAAGTTCAGTGACAGGGCCGAGGTATATACCTCGGAAGACTATTCATCGGTCTGTGAAATAATCTTCGACATTGCGGAGTATTTGGGATATGAGCTCTCGATAAGGGAGGCTGAGGCCCTCTTCGCTGGAATATATTATGATACTGCTAGGTTCTCGGCGGCTGATCGGGAGGCTCTTAGGAAAGCCTGCATTCTAGCGTCACGTGGAATAGATCCGAGAGAGCTTCTCCAAGGCCTCGAGGTTAAGATGGATGTGTCGGAGCGTATTGCGAGGCTCAAGGCTGCGGCTAGGATGCGTATATACAAGGCTGGCGATTGGATCATGGCTGTTAGTAGGCTTACTAGCTTCCAGAGTTCGGCAGCTAGGAGTCTCGTAAATCTCGGCGCCCACGTGGCGATAGTCGGCGGGGAATCCGATGAGGGCATTACGATATCCTTCAGGGCCTTGAAGGAGTTCATCGACGCAACAGGAATAAATCTGGGCAGGGATATTGCTGCGAGAATTGGGGAAGAGTTCGGGGGACATGGGGGTGGACACGCATCAGCCGCGAAGGCTTTCTGTGCGAGGGGCAGGCTGGAGGAGATCTTGGAGAGATGTCTAGAGTTGATAGGCGAGAGGCTGGGGGAGAGGCCAAGGGAGCTCCCGCCATAATACGTGTCGAGGGCCTCTCCTTCAGGTATTATGGAAGCGACCAGTATGCTCTCAGGGATGTGAATCTAGTGGTGAAGAAGGGGGAGTTCATAGTCTTGGCCGGGAGGAGCGGCTGCGGTAAGACTACGCTACTCCGCTGCTTCAACGGTCTCATACCAAACTTCTATGAGGGCGAGATGTCAGGGCGGGTCCTAGTTGACGGGATGGATACTCGAAACACGCCGACACATATCTTATCACAGGTTGCTGGGATGGTTTTCCAGAACCCGGATAACCAGCTATTCGCCCTGAGTGTTGAGGCTGATGTGGCCTTCCCCCTCGAGAATTTAGGCCTCCCCCGAGAGGTAATATTGGAGAGGATTGAGTGGGCGCTCAGGATCCTTGGCTTAGAGGATCTAAGATATAGGTCTCCATTCGAGCTCTCGGGTGGGCAGAAGCAGAAGGTGGCCATAGCATCGGTTCTCGCGATGAGGCCGAAGATACTCCTCCTCGATGAGCCGACGAGCTCCCTCGATCCGGCGTCTGCGAAGAATCTAATAGACTTGATAGTAGAGCTTAACAGGCGTGAGGGATTAACGATAATAATCTCGGAGCATAGGCTCGACCTCATCCTCCCATATGCCGACAGGCTCATAGTAATGGATCAGGGGAGGATAGTTAGAGACGGTGACCCCAGAGCGATACTAAAAGATGAGGATCTACGGGTTTACGGCGTTGCACCTCCAAGGGTCTCAGAGGTCGCGAGATATGTGAATGCTCATGGGGGGTGCTTGAGGTTCGAGAGGATGCCGCTCACGGTTCGCGAGTTCGTCGAGAAGGTCAGGGGGCTAATCGGATGATAGTCTTCGAGAACGTGGAGTATGTTTACCCGAATGGGGTCAAGGCCTTGGACGGCATCAATCTAAGTATTGAGAGGGGCGAGATAGTCGCGTTAATGGGCGAGAATGGATCTGGGAAGACCACGCTTCTCAAGCACATTAACGGGCTGCTAAAGCCAACTCGTGGAAGGGTTCTCGTGGATGGTGTTGATACGAGGAGCGTCACCGTCGCCGAGCTCGCCAAGAAAGTGGGCCTAGTATTCCAGAACGCGGAGTCAATGTTCTTCTCGAGCACGGCCTGGGATGAGGTCGCCTTCGCCCTCAGAAACTTCGGCTATGATGAATCCATTGTGAGGCGAAGGGTTGAATGGGCGCTAAATTTCATGGAGCTTGGGGACTACGCGGAGTCATCACCATTCCTCCTGAGCGGTGGGGAGAAGAAGAGGCTCGCGCTCGCCGTAATACTGGCATGGTCGCCCGAGGTCATAGCTCTCGATGAGCCGACAACAGGCCAAGACCAGCTCCAGAAGGAGAAGCTAATGCAGATGATAAGGCTCCTAAAGGAGCAGGATAGGACGATAATAATATCGAGCCATGATGTCGAGTTCATCGCCCAGCTAAAGCCGAGGATAATCCTGATGAAGCGCGGAAGGATAGTCGCGGACGGCGACGCCGAGAAGATACTCCTAGATGAGAGCCTGCTGTCATCATGCAACCTCCTCCCACCACAGATAGCATCCCTGACAAAGGAGCTTGGCTTCATAGGAATCAAACCATCCCTCAAGCATCCAAGAGAGGTCGCTAGGGAGATACTCGAGGCCCTAAGCCGAATACTCCCGAGAAGCTAACAGAATAATTCTCGAAAATGGATCACCGGGGGATCTCGCGCGTATTTTGGCGGGAGCGCGATCACTAAGCACGTCTCCATCTCTTAAATAATGGTTGGAGCATATAGGTATCTTTGATGGATGAAGAGGAGTATAGGGCGCTCATAGAGAAGGAGTTTCAGAGGTGTTATCAGGTTGCTGTCGAGGCTTGTAGGAGGATAGGGTCGCCGACCCCTGAAGTTGAGATACTTCTGGCCAAAGACTTGGCCGAGAGGGTTGAGCTCCTAGTAGGACCACGAGGCGTCGCTGAAAAGATTAGAAGATACTTTGGGAAAATCACCCAGGAGAGGCTTGCCTTCAAGCTGGCTGAGGAGCTGGTTTCCGAGCTTCGGGACAAGATGAGTGAAGAGGAGCTGGCGCTCCAGGTCATACGGACCTGCCTAGCGGTCCTAACACCGCCATGCATCACAGCCGCTCCAACCGAGGGTATAGTGGATGTGAGGATCAAGCGGAATCCGGATGGCTCCAAGCACCTATCAGTATACTTCGCCGGGCCCATAAGATCTGCTGGCGGGACGGAGCTCGCATCAATAATCCTGCTAGCAGATCACGTTAGGAGGCTCCTCGGGCTCGACAGGTATAAGCCAACTGATGAGGAGGTCATGAGATTCATCGAGGAGCTGAGGACATATCAGAGAAGGGTCTCGAGATTCCAATATAATGTCCCAGAGGACTTGATAGAATTCATCCTGAGAAGACTCCCGGTCGAGGTTACAGGCATCGCCACGGATAGGATCCAGGCACCCTCATATAGGAATCTCCCGAGGATCGAGACGAATTATCTCAGGGGTGGGGCCCTAAGGGTTGTGAATGATGGCATAGCTGGTAGGGCAAAGAAGGTCTTGAAGCTCGTAGAAGAGCTTGGCCTCGAGGGATGGGATTGGATAAGACATGTGGCTGAGAGGATGAGAGAGCTCACGAGCAATGAGGATGAGCAGAGCTACTTAGATGAGCTGGTTGGCGGGAGGCCCCTCCTCTCATCCTCAAAGACTTTCGGGGGATTCAGGATAAGATATGGCCGATCCTTCTCGACTGGGATGCAGGCTGTCGGCCTCCATCCCCTAACACTCAAGCTCCTGAAGGGTTATCTCACGACAGGCACCCAGCTTAAGCTGGATTATCCCGGGAAGGGTGGAATAGTCTCGCCAGTAGACTCGATCGAGCCTCCGATAGTCATGCTGAATGATGGCAGCGTGATGAAGATCAGGTCCGAGGAGGATCTAAGAAGAGTTGAGGGCAAGATCGCGAAGATACTCTTCCTAGGAGATATCCTGATCTCGATAGGAGACCTGATCGAGAATAATGCCGAGATTAGGAGGCCGGGATACTGCGAGGAGTGGTGGGCCGAGGAGCTTAGGGAAAAGCTTGACATCGCGCCCCCGCATCTTAGAGAGCTCGCCAACTGGATACTAGAAGATCCACTCCACCGAAAGCCGAGCATCGAGGACGCGATAAGGCTCAGCATAACTCTCAAGATCCCCCTACACCCCGAATACCTTCCATTCTGGAGGAATGCCTCGATAAATGATCTCGAGACGCTGAGAGGCTGGATAAGATCAGGCGCGAGCAGCCTCCCGATCGAGGATGGATACGTGTCCCTCCCGCGAGATGATGCAGCTAAGCAGGCGCTAACAAGGATACTCGTTGAGCACATGGTCTCGGAGAACAAGATAAAGATGCCATTATCATGGTTTAAGGCTCTTCTAGCTTGCCTGAGACCATTTAGTGATGAGAGGCTGAAAGGAGACGATCCAATCAAGGCGGTTGAGGCCATCTCTGGAATACCTCAGCGAGATAAGGCTGGATCATTTATTGGAGCTAGGATGGGTAGGCCTGAGAAGGCTGCTCAAAGGGAGATGAGCCCCCCGGTGAACGTGCTCTTCCCGATAGGCGGTGCGGGCGGCAGCACAAGAGACCTCATCGCGGCCGCGAAAAATGGCAGGAAGATATCAGTCGAGCTCTGCACTAGGAAATGCCCGGAGTGCGGCGAGGTAACTTGGAAGGAGAGGTGCCCGCGATGCGGCGTGTTGACAGAGATCGTTGGAACATGCATGGAATGCGGGCTCGAGGTCGAGTATGAGGAGGATGCTAGATGCCCCAAGTGCGGCGGCAGGATCAAGTTCTCGAGTAAGTTCGTGATCAACGTCGGCGAGGAGCTCTACTATGCACTGAAGAGGATCTCGGAGCAAGCGCCAAATAGGCTCAAGGGCGTTAAGGGCCTCAATAGCGCGGTGAAGGCGCCGGAGCTCATAGAGAAGGGCATTCTCAGGGCGAAATACGGCCTCTATATCTACAAGGATGGGACGATAAGATTTGATGCGACGAATGCCCCCCTGACACATTTCACGCCCAGGCAGATCTCGACGCCGGTCGAGAAGCTAAGAGAGCTAGGCTACACGCATGACATATATGGCAGGGAACTTGTCTCGCCAGACCAGATACTAGAGCTGAAGCCGCAGGATGTTGTCATCCCCCGCAAGGCCGCGGAGCACCTCCTCCAGGTCTCGAAGTTCATTGACGAGGAGCTCGTCAAGCTCGCTGGCATGGAGCCATTCTACGGCTTCAAGTCCATAGAGGACATCGTGGGCGTGCTGATAGCAGCTCTATCACCTCACACGTATGCCGGGGTTGTTGGCAGGGTTATAGGATTCACGGACTCCCTAGCATGCTTCGCCCACCCAATCTTCCACGCCGCGAAGAGAAGGGATTGCGACGGCGACGAGGATAGCATAATGCTGCTCCTGGATCCACTGATAAATTTCTCAAGGCTCTATCTACCCAGCAAGATCGGTGGGAAGATGGATGCACCCCTCCTCCTTACGGTAATAATAGACCCGAAGGAGGTTGATGAGCAGGCGCATAACCTAGATGTCCTGAACCGGATACCATTAGAATTCTACAGGCTCGCGGAGCGGGGTGGACACATATCTGAGCTCGCAGGCAAGATCCCCACGATAAAGACTCTCCTAGCCGAGGGCAAGCCCCTGAGAGTCGGGTTCACGCATCCCCAGAGCAGCCTCACCGCTCACCCAGTTGAGTCCACGTATAAGAGGCATGGCAGTATGCTCGAGAAGATCATGGGGCAGCTTGAGCTGGCTGAGAAGGTCGAGGCTGTTGACGAGTGCATGGTCGTTGAGAAGATGGTTGAGACGCACCTCCTCTCAGATATACTCGGGAACATGAGAGCATTCTTCCTCCAAGAGTTCAAGTGTAAGCGATGTGGGGAGAAGTATAGGAGGCCGCCCCTCACTGGCGTATGCGCGAATTGTGGTGGAGAGATCTCTCAAACGGTCTTCAGGGGTGCTGTGGAGAAATATGTGGACCTAGTCGAGAACCTTCTCATGAAGAAGATCAGGGACTGCTATCTCGCGGAGAGGGTTGCGCTCGCGATCGAGAATGTGAGGAGGATCTTCGGCGCCGAGAACCGCATGGGCCAGCCATCACTCGAGGAATTCCTCAGCTAATACTCTCTCAATCTGATCTCGGTGGGGCTGATCCCAGCCTCACCCCCCTAAGCCTGATATGCGGGCCGCCCATCCAGACCGGGATGCCCTGCATCGGGTCACCTTTCCCACAATATCCAGCGGAGAACTCGAGATCCTTGCCAACAGCATCTATTGATGAGTAGAGGCTTCGAGTGGTCATCTCCAGAACGGGGTTTCTGACGGGTTCCCGCAGCTCTCCATCAACTATCCTATAAGCCTCGACGCCGACATATCTCTGGTTCCAGCGCTTATCATCAATATTCCACTCTTGGTAGCTCTTGATATAGACGCCTTCCCGTATATCCTCGAGCAGCTCATCGAAGGAGCAGTCTCCCGGCTTCATGTATGTCGTTGACACTCTTATGATAGGCTCCAAGTCATAGCCAGCAGACCTAGCCGCCCCATTGCTCCTGACGCCGAATATCGCCGCGGTCTCCCGATTATGCAGGAGTTCCCTCAAGATGCCGTTCTCTATCAGCTTCCGCTCCCTCCCCCTGATGCCCTCATCATCATATGGGCTATAGCCGAATGAATGGGGGATCGTCGGGTCATCAACAACCGTAACGATATCCGATCCTATCCTCGTCCCGAGCAGCCCTGGCTTAATATAGCTGTCGCCTCCCTGTGCAAGCTCCCTGCCGAGAACCCTGTCAGCCTCGCCCGGATGGCCAGCGGACTCGTGGCAGATTATTCCAACGATCTCCGGCCCAAGCACGACATCGACGGGATCCCTCGGCGGTGCGACTCCTTGCAGCAGGACAGCGGCCACATGCTCAACCTCCTCCGAGACCATCTCGATAGGCCTCCATGCCTCAACAGCCTCCCAACCCCTAGCCTCACCAAGATGCTGGAACCTCTGAATGCTCCCAT
The DNA here is from genome assembly GCA_964637915.1 of uncultured Nitrososphaeria archaeon. Lineage (GTDB taxonomy): Archaea > Thermoproteota > Nitrososphaeria_A > Caldarchaeales > Wolframiiraptoraceae > Wolframiiraptor. The sequence continues at coordinate 29,239 of CAZWXN010000004.1, forward strand.
GCTGCGGCGAATAGAGAGTTATGAAATGCTCGAGAAAAGTCCTCGGGATCCTCGTAAAGACATCCGCGCCATCACTATTCATGACCCATTTCTCGAGATCGCGCCTCCCAACCTCGAGAAACCTCGTCACCTTCAAGCCCCGTCTTTCAGCGACCTCGAGGATCGAGGAATCCACCTCCCTCAGGAACTCTATCTTGGCATCCAAGTCCACGGCGTCAAACCTCACCCTCGGCTTAACCTCGACCCTCGCCCTAGACATCTCCTCATCACTCAGCTTGATCCTGTCCTTGAGGAGCCGCGACGCCGCCCTAGCCATGGAGAAGGCCAACCTGACAGTTTCCCTAACGGATGACCTAGTAAGAAATGGTGTTGATGAAAATCCTAGAGCGCCATCGACGAGAACTCTTACGCCAATCCCCTCATCAACAGATCTCGCGGCGATCTCGGGGGAACCATTCTTTAAGACAATAGTCTCCTCGACATCCTTCTGATATCTTGCCTCAGCATAGCTCGCGCCCAGCCTACCAGCTTCCTCAAGAGCATACTTTAACAGATCCTCAACCATCATCTATCCTCGGGGATAAATGGACCTTAAAAGAATTCGCCGCGAACACCACTTTATGTCTTTTGAGGAGAACCGCCCGGAATACCGCAGCTCAGCCGGTTGATCCATCATCATAGTTCAGGTGATGCGGGCGGTCATCATCAGATAAGAGATAGACGGGTCCATGATTTAAGATTTCCGGGAACATATATTATCTTCACTCTTTCGCGAGACACGATCTGAATGCCTTATCCCATAGCTTGAGGTTCCTAATCTTGCCTAAGGTTGATATGAAAGCGCCGACGGGACCGTAGGTCCTTCTAAGCCTCTCGAGGGTTTCTATGTGCTTGTTGACGAGCTTTTCTGGATCTCGTGGTGTATCTGCCTTGGGAAGCCCCATGATCTTGATTACCTGCTGGATGATGGGCGCCTCATCTACTATGAATCCCGTGAAGACCGGGATAATTATGCCAGTATCCTTAAGGGCCTTGAGTATTTTCTCAATCGGCTCGGCATCAAAGATAATCTGCGTTACGAGGAACTCCGCTCCAGCCTCATGTTTTCGCAGGGCTCTCGAGACCTCGATCTCCGGTGGAATATAGGGGTTTAGGCCTGCGCCGACATGGATCCTCGGCATGACCTGTAGCTTATTCCCCAGCTCATCGACGCCATAATCCGACATTATCCTCGCGAGATAGATGAGCCTGGTAGAGTCTAGGTCGAAGACCGGCGCGGACTCCTCAGGCCCCATCCTTGGATGATCTCCTGTTAGGGCTAGGATATGCTCCACGCCATATAAGGCGAGCGCGAGTATCCTAGACTTTATCGCGAGCCTGCTCAAATCTCTGCAGGTTAGGTGGACTATGACCTCGCATCCAAGCCTCTCCTTCAGCAGCTGGGCGAAAACACTGTTCTCGATGTGGAGGAGCGCGAGCGGGTTATCAGGTATGCTCAGGGCTGTGAATGAGAGGCCCCTGAGGAGGTCTATGTTATTAAGAGTTTTAGCGCTTGGGGGGATCTCAGCTATCCAGACAGGCCTCTTCTCAATCTCCATGAGCAGTTTCGTGAACCTCCGCCTCCTCCTGATCTCCGGCCTAAACTTGAACCCGTGATCCAGGATGATCTTGGATGGATACCGCTCGAAGAAGATGCATCGCCTGTCGCCGAGCTCGCATGTGCCATCCGGCCTCATCCCGCCGCATGGGCCGTTCAAGACCTGCTTTGGGCACCTGCTCAAGCCTATTCAACCCTCACTCCGAGATACCTAGACCCTCTCAAGAGGAGATATAGGTTGAATGCGACGATAAATGAGAAGATGATCATGAGCCCTCTCTCGATGCCCACCACCGGAATTGCGGCGAGATACCAGGCCGCCATGGCCTCGGGCTCGAATGAGCCGAGCGCGTACCTGAAGACTATTATCGCCGCTAGGCTGCCATAGAAGTGGTCGGCAAATATTCCGGAGAAGCATCCGGCGAAGATCCTGAGCATTGATCGCCTGATCCAGCTGCCCGCTTGGCCAAGGAGCCCACTTGCGAGTATCAGGACCATGGAGGCGATATAGTATATGGTGAAGATGGCTGTGAGCCTGCCAACATCCGTCGCATACCATATGGCCAGCATCGCGTTGTAGATCCCGGCTGCGTAGACCCATTTCGGCACGCCAAGCAGCCTTCCACGATCAAGGACAAGGGATGAGGTGAGGGCGCCGAGCGGTGCGGCGAAGATAGTCACGTAGCTGAAGATGGTGTATTTTCCTGGCAGGAGCGTCATGGCCATGATTGTCCCGAGGAAGAGTGAGGCGGGCCCGAGGACATGGCCTAGGATGAGGCCATATATGGGGGAGAGGGCGATCGCGATCTCGATCTTAACGCCGGGGAAGCCTATTGCCGGTATTCCCGGGAGCATCTTCAAGACCACCATGTAGAGGGTGCTGAAGCTCGCGAGTAACGCCACGTTGAGGCTCAGCCTCCTAGCAACCCCGCGTACACTCGAGCTCATCAGCATCTTAGAGCACAAACTTGACAAACTTAATAAGGTATCTCCCGCGCCTCAAGCTGGTTGAAAGAGGGCATGCATGAGGCCGAGCTAAGGGAGATCCTAGACCTAGTTAAGAGGCATAATATGTGGAGAAGGAGCGAGTGCATAAACCTCATAGCATCAGAGAACGTTACATCGCCGCTCTTGGACGTGGTCTATCTCTCGGACGCTATGCATAGATATGCTGAGGGCCTGCCATTCAAGCGCTTCTACCAGGGGACGAGATACGTGGATGAGCTCGAGGTCAAGGTCTCCAAGATCTTCGCGGAGTTATTCAACGCGAAACACTCGGATGTTAGGCCGGTCTCGGGCACGATCGCAAACGCGACAATATTCGCTTGCTTAACGAAGTCGGGGGATGAGGCTGCTGTCTTGCCCCTGCCCGGAGGCGCCCATGTCAGCCACTCCAAATACGGTATACTTGGGAGGCTCGGGATAAAGCCGGTTGAGCTCCCGATAATACCCGAGGATATGATGGTGGATGTGGATGCCTCTGTCAAGCTGATCAGGGAGAGGTCCCCGAATATGATAGTTTTGGGGGCGAGCGTCGTGATCTTCCCGCACCCGGTCAGGGAGATATCCGAGGCGGCTCAAGAGGTGGGGGCAAGGCTCGTTTATGACGCGGCGCATGTCCTCGGCCTAATAGCTGGGAGAGCCTATCCAAATCCGCTCGAGGATGGTGCTGACGTGATCACAACCTCGACCCACAAGACCTTCCCAGGGCCGCAGGGTGGAGCTATAATAACAAATAGCGACGAGATATATGAGAAGGCCTCGAGGATAGTCTTCCCCGTCTTCGTCTCGAATCATCACCTTCATAGGCTGGCGGCGCTCGGCGTGGCATCACTAGAGATGAGGATGTTCGGGCAGGAATATGCGGGCCAGATATTAAGGAACTCGAGGCGCTTGGCCGAGGAGCTTCACGCGAGGGGCTTCAAAGTCTTAGGCGAGAGGTGGGGCTTCACGAGAACCCATCAAGTGCTCCTCGATGTCCGGGGTGATGGCGGCGGGGCGAAATGCGCCAAGGCCCTAGAGGAGGCGAACATAATCGTTAACAAGAATATTCTGCCATGGGATGGGCCCAGTGACATAGAGAACCCATCCGGGATAAGGATAGGGGTTCAGGAGGTTACTAGGATTGGGATGAAGGAGGATGATATGGTGGAGGTAGCCGAGCTGATATACAGGGTCGTGAAGAAGCGGGAAGACCCATCAGAGGTTAGAAGACGGGTGATAGAGTTCAGGAAGAACTTCACAAAAATCCACTACACCTTCGATGTTGATGTGAGGAGGATTGCAGAGGAGATTGGCTCCCTCATCCTAAGATAGCTCCTCCCTAGCCCTCCTTGCGGCCTCAACCATGTTCCTCAGCTTCGCGAGGGCGGTCTCCCGCTTAAGCCTCTTCAGCCCGCAGTCCGGCTTTATGTAGAGCTTCTCGGGTGGTAGAAGCTCCAAGCCCCTCGTAATCCCATCCATGATCTCCTCAACGGTCTCGATCCTCGAGCTATGCACATCTATGACGCCGAGAGCCAGCTCCTTATCAAAGGAATACTCCTTCAACACATTTAATAGCTCATAGTTCCTATTCTTAGTTTCGAAGTCATATTGGTCTATTGGGAAGTCTAGGATTTCGGGGAAGAGTCTCTCCATCTTCCCATAGCATATATGCGTTATCCTCTTCACATTGCTCAGCCCGCCGAGCATAATCTCAAAAGCCTCACCCGCGATCAGGACATCCCTCTTCTCGGCCCTCGTCGAGAGAGCTGGCTCATCAATCTGGATAAATGTCGCCCCAGCCCTTACCAAGGCCTCTATCTCCCTCCTAAAGGCCTCGGCCATGTCGAGGATAGCCTTCCTCATGTCCCCATAGATCTTGTCAAAGCTCCAAGAATACATGGTGTATGGGCCGGTAATGGTCACCTTCATAGGTCTCCCAGCGGCAAGGCTCGAGGCATACCTCCAATCATCCACAAGTATCTCGCGCCTCCAAGCGATCTTACCAACGATCACGGGTTTCCTGAAGTAGACGTTGTCGAATATCCGGACGGGCTCGCTTATCTCGAAGCCCTCAAGCTCCTCGGCGAAGAAGACCGCCATATCCTCCCTCCTCTGCTCTCCATCAGCTAGTATGTCTATCCCGGCTTCCAAATAATCCGTTATCGCCTTCCTAGTAGCCTCCCTAACTAGGGACTCGTATTCTGGGCCGCGGTCGCCACGCCTCCTAAGCTGGAATGCCTTAAGCGCCTCGGGGAAATATGGATAACTCCCGACAACTGTTGTCCTAAGCTTGTCGGGGAGCTTATAGCTCATATGAACCTCACCTCCGCCTCGGCGAGAACCCTGCCAAGGGCATCAAGCCTCCTAACAGCCTCGTTATAAGGGATGTAGTCGAGCCAGGAGCTCGTCGAGAAGACTAGGATGTCCGGCGAGATACAGTCCAAGTATGCCTTCACATGATAGACCACTTCACGCGGATCCATGGGATAGATGCTCCTAGAATCTATAATGCCTAGGCTGAGAATGGGCCCATCAAACCCATGCTCCTTGAGAGCTTGATCAGCCTCGGCGGGCGTGGACTTAAGATCGACATGAAGGCCTGCTCGAAGATCAAGGATCATGGCATATCTCTCTGGGTCTAGGTTAAAGTATGTCGCGACAATAATTCTATCACCGGGAACATCAAGCTTAGAGAGGAACTCGTTTACAATATCAACACCCCTCAGCCTCTCGGATCTCCCGAGCTCCGGGTCCACAAGAGACGGCTCATCGACTTGGATTAGGTCGGCTGAGCGTTTCAGCGCCCCCACCTCCGCTCTCAGGGCCTCGATCAAGTCATCGAGAAGCTCATCCTCCGAGGCGTAGAACCGGTTCTCGGAGAGCTTTAGAAATGTGAAGGGTCCCGGGATAACGGCCTTAACCAGCCCACGCGCGGCTCCTCTAACCTCCTGAATCTCCTCAAGCGTTATCGGCTCCCTCCACCGGATCTTGCCGGTTATCGTCGGACACCTGTAGTAGAAGTTGTTGTCGAAGAACCTGATGAGCCTTCCAGCCTCTAGCCCCTCAAGCCCCATTGTGAATGGTCTGAAGAGGTCGTGCCATGAGAGGAGGCCACTGGTCACTATGCTCATCCCGGCCCTCTCTTGAAGCTTCACGACATTACGGATTGAATCCACTAGGATTCTCCTGAATTCGCCTTCACTTATCTTGCCCTCGGAGAAGTCGTCAAATGCCCTGCGAAGCTCCGGTGGTCTCGGAAAGCTCCCACATATCCCTGCATGAAGCCTCATTTCAGCCGGGAAAGCATAACTCTCTAGAATTAAGGATTGCCCTAGAACAGGGTTCTACGCTCCAGCGCCCTTGGCGACGGCTTACCATAGATCGCTATCGGATAACCACAGTATATACATCGATTCTTCTCGTCGAGGTTCCATGAGAGGATGTCGAAGCCATAGCGCTCGACAACGACTTGGCCGCACTCGGGGCAGATAGTATTCTCACATGGATGGCCCGGGACATTCCCCAGATAGACGTATCTCATGCCCTCCTCCCTAGCGACTTGATAATGCTTCTCGAGGGTCTCGATGGGCGTTGCGGGCAGGTCGAGCATCAGGTAATCCGGGTGGAATCTTAGGAAGTGGATCGGCACATCGGGGCCGAGGTTGTCATATATCCAGCGGACGAGCCTCCTAGCCTGCTCCAGGTCATCTCCTATTCTCGGGACAACAAGATCCGTTATCTCGATGTGGATCCTAGTCTTATCCCTCAGCTCGAGCAATGTCTCGAAGATCGGGTCGGGGCTGGGGACGGCGCTGAATTTTCTCAGGAAGTCCGGGTCGGCGTTCCCCTTGAAGTCCACGGTCGCGGCGTCTAGGAAGTCCATGGCCTCCCTAACAGCGTCGGGCGTCCAGTAGCCATTGGTCACGAAGACGTTGAATAGCCCCTCCCTCCTAGCGATCACGCCTACATCATGCGCGAACTCCATAAAGATTGTCGGCTCATTATACGTGTAAGCTATCCCCTCGCTCCCATACCTCTTAGCCATCTTGACCACCATCTCAGGGCTGACGTCAGCGCCCTCAACCCTCCTCCTCTGGCTAATATCATAGTTCTGGCAGTATCTGCAAGCCCAGTTACAGCCATTAGTTGCTATCGAGAAGACACTCGTCCCAGGCATATAATGCATGACAGGCTTCTTCTCAATCGGGTCAACATTCGCCGCAATAATCTTGCCATAGACTAAGAGATAGAGGACGCCATCGATATTCCCCCGGACGCCGCAAAACCCCCTCTGGCCCGGCCCAAGCCTACAATACCTCGGGCAGGCCCTACAGACAACAATGCCCCCATCAAGCCTTTCATATAGCCTAGCGGGCTTACCCGAGACCTGTAGGCCCATCCGACAAGCATTACAGCAATCAGATATAATAAGGATTTAGCCAGCCACGATCGAGATGAGCGCCTGTTGAGAGGCGTCTACATCCTCTTTCTAAGAGTCTTGGATGATGTGAAGTTAAGGGTTGGCGGCCTCGGCGAGGTAGAGCTTGAGAAAGGATTATACGCGTATGTCGGCTCGGCTCAGAATAATCTTGAGAAGCGGCTGGCGAGGCACAGATCCAAGGCGAAGAGGCTTCGATGGCATATTGACTACCTCACTGCTAGCGATAAGGTGATTGTTGAGGGCGCATGCGCCTACGAGCTTCCAAAGGAATATGAATGCAGGATTGCGGGGCTCCTCGCAAGAATCCCCCAGAAAGCTGTTAGGGGATTCGGCTCATCTGATTGCAGATGTTCGAGCCATCTATTCAGGATAGGAGGCGTGGTCGAGGATGTATGCGAGATGGTGTCAAGGGCTTTTAGAAGCAGGCCGATGCGCATCTTCTAGGCATTAATTTTCTGCCGAGCCCTCCTCTTAGCGCTCTGCTGGCCGCTCTCACTATCATTTGCCTTCTCTATGATTATTCTCGAGGATCTGACATCAACTGAGATTATTAGCTCATCACCCTCGCTAAATGGGAACTGGCTATCATGTGCGAGCCTCGATGGAATATGTATGTAGAAATACTCGTTGCCGCTGGCGTGAACCTTCTTCCTGAGATGGCCTCTAGCGGTCAGCATGGCCGCACCCCCGGCGCTATCCTTGGGGATAAGTTTTGGATATAAGACTTGTGGGTAAAAAGCTCTTACCCCGCGCTCCTTATCCGGCTAAAAGCCTTCCGGGGAAGCTATTTATCATGGAACCTCTTGACTGTGATTTAAGCCTGAGAGCATGGGCCGCGTAAAGATTCGGAAGATTAAGGTCTTGGCAAAGGAGGTTATAGAGAGGTTTCCGGACAAAGTCTCGGCCGATTTCGAGCTTAATAAGCTCCTAGTATCTCAGGCGCTCACAGGACAGGTCTCCAAAAAGATCAGGAACAAGGTTGCAGGATATATTACGAGGCTTGTGAGAAGAGGGCTTGAGGAGGAGCTTGAGGAAGTAGAGGCCGTGGAAACCGCTGAGTCCAGCGACTGAAAGGACCTCACAACAATCCTAAATCCCGATTCCCGAGTATTGAGAAGATTTATTACCCGGGGAAGCGGATTTAAAGCTATGCCCACAGCATTCGTCCTAGTAAATACCGAGATCGGCTGTGAGGAGGAGATTCTGGAGGAGCTGAAGAAGATCCCCAACGTCAAGGAGGCTTACGCCGTTTACGGCGTATATGACATCATAGCGAAGGTTGAGGCAAATACGATGGATGAACTTAAGGAGGTTATCTCCTGGAGGATAGCGCTCCGGGCCTAGCTTCCGGGCGCCCTCACACGGAGGCTGGATAAAGTCAGGAGCACATTAACCATGCTAGTTATCTCAGAGTAGCTCGCCGAGCATTAGCGGCTTCGTCAAGTGTCTTCGCGCGGATGGCGGCACCTCATAGAACCCGGGCTTAATAGCCCTAGGAACCCTAACTATTTCTTTACATTCCTCGGGCAACCTAGCTCCACATCTCCTGCACTTGAACCCCTTATTCTTTCCCATGGAGGTCATTCTCCTCCCGCACTCCGGGCACTTGGGCGGCCTCTCAACAATCTTCTCCGCGAGCCTCCTGATGTAGATCTTCTCAAGGTTCAGCGTCAGCCCCTGAGGCTTCTGCTTGACAGCACCATATGCAACGATCTCATCCCCGGGGATGAGTTGCAGGATAAGCTTCCTAAAGCTTTTAGTTGGCTCATAGGCCGCGCACCAGATCTCACCATACATATCTCTAAGCTTGAAGAAGACATGGCCGCCTACGTCGATTCTCGGCGCCTCGGCGACGATTCCCTCGACTATCGCGCTCACACCATCCCTGAGATCACATGTTCCGAGCTTCTGGTAATGGGCATCCGTCGCTTGATTCGTCTCGAAGATCGTCACGAACTCGATGGGCTCATACATCCGGATCATCCTGAAAGCCTTCTCGAGGATCTCGGGGTCGACGCCCCTTATGCCTAGCAGGACGGGACATGGCGTGTGAGGAGCTATCCTAATCTCACCGCTCTCAGGATCTATGTTATCAAAGGTGTATGGCCTCGTCGTCCTATCCATCTCGAAGACAGATGCTGGATCAATCCTCCTCACCGTGCCCCAATACTCCCTCCGCCTATGAGCGATGAGCTCATAGGTCTTCCCGAGGCTTAGGTCGGCCCCTATTGCGGCGAGCGCGCCTATGATCCCCATGCCGCCGTTATAGTAGATGAGCTTGGCGCCAATCTCCTCAGCGACCCTGAATCCATCCTCTAGGGGTACAAGCTCGCGGACAGCCCTCCAGTAGAAGCCTCGAAGCCTTTCATCAGGCTCTCCTCTTAGGAACGCGATGCCGGTCTCAGCCCCCTCATCAAGCTCAGAGAACTCCTCGATAACACCCGTCATAACATCCTCGGCCTTCTCAAGCTCGACCCCCTCAACCTTGAAGGCAACTGCCGCGTTACCCCGCGTCTTGTAGGGGCAGTTGGGGTTAAGCCTCACGAGCCTCGGATAGCCGATCAGCCTCGCGCCAAGAGCCTCAAGCCCTCTCATGGCTACCGCCGCTACATAGGTCGTGCAGCCAGCCTTCCTCGAGTCCGTGTCATCAATCCCTATCCAGAGCGCCATCCAGCCACAGATAATGGGGCGGTAACTCTTAAACTATCAAGATCCTAGGCCAGCTTTCTGAGGATGTCCTCGGCAAACCTCCTCGCCCTCTTGAGATCCCTCGCATCAGGTCTACCCCTATTCATCCCCCGGATAAGCCTGAGAGCGCCATGAAGATTATAGCCCCTACAGCTAAACTCCCCAACAACCCTAAAGCCCTTTCTCGAGAGTATCGTAATCAAGGGCTTATGATAGTCATGGAGGATCGGTATCTTGGGGAGACCGCTTGTCGAGAATACAAGCGCGTATCTATCCCGAGCTTCGGGAAGCCTCTCCGCGAATGCGATTATTGAGGGGTGATGCCTGCCGTAATATATGCCAGATCCAAGCCCGATCAGACAATATTTCTCGATGGCCTCGCGCGGGTCCAGCTCCCCGGGCCTATAGATCTCGGCGCCCAAGACCTCCCCAATAACCCTAGCAACCTTAAGCGTATTCCCCATATGAGCCGAGTAGCAGATAATCACGCTTGGGATCAAGGCTGGCTCAAAGAGCGCCCGCCAAGCTATAATGTTTTTTAGTCGGGCTAGAGGCTTCTCGCCTTGGAGGCTGGCACATGGCTAGAATGCATGCGCGTAGGCGGGGGAAGTCGGGGTCGAAGAGGCCGCTTAGCAAGGCTCCTC
>CAZWXN010000004.1:39692-46735 GCA_964637915.1 uncultured Nitrososphaeria archaeon
CATGCGCGTAGGCGGGGGAAGTCGGGGTCGAAGAGGCCGCTTAGCAAGGCTCCTCCCTCATGGGTTAAGCTCACGCCCGAGGAGGTTGAGTCTCTAGTAGTCAAGTATGCTAAGGAGGGTTATCCGCCGAGCATGATCGGCATAATCCTCCGGGATCAGCATGGCGTCCCGCTCGTCAAACAGGTGACGGGCAAGACGATAAAGCAGATCCTCAGGGAGAATAACCTATTGCCCCAGATCCCCGAGGATCTAGAAAACCTACTCAGGAGGGCTAGGAGGATGAAGGTGCACCTAGGCAAGCATAAGGGAGACAGATATAATAGGCATAGGCTCCAGCTCGTCGAGGCCAAGATCCATAGGCTCGTCAAGTATTACAAGCGGATCGGCGAGCTCCCACCAGACTGGGAACCAGAGCTCGTCTATGCATACAAGTAGCATCTGGGAACAGCTATTTTAGCCCCCTAGAGATCATGAATATGGCTGATGAGTCTAGATATATTCAGGGATGAACGGGGATTTCTCTCAAGGGCTAGGGAGATAGCGGAGAAGATAAGGTTTCTCATAGATGAAGGTAGCAAGTTTCTGGTCATATGTCATGTAGATGCTGATGGCCTATCATCGGGCGCGATAGTCTCCGCCATGCTCTTGAGGGATAATGCGAGGTTCGTGACTAGGGCTGTTGGAGAGTTTGAGGATGTATTGAAGTATCTCGTGGATCTCCCAGCAGCATATATCCCCATTCTCGTGGACATGGGAAGCGGCTACCTAAACGAGTTATCCAAGCTCTCGCCGAGCAGGCCTATCATAATACTGGATCATCATGAGCCAATGGGGTCTGCTCCCGCGAACGTGATCCAGCTCAACCCGCACTTCCACGGCATAAATGGCTCCGAGGAGGTTAGTGGCGCCGGCGTGGCATATCTCGTCGCTAAGGCGCTGAATGAGGAGAACATTCTCCTCTCACCAGTCGCTGTGACGGGCGCTCTAGGCGATCTGCAGGATAGATTCGATGGCAGAAGCCTGCATGGTTTCAATGAGAGGATTGTGGAGGATGCTGTAAAGGCTGGGCTGCTTAGGGTTGAGGAGGATCTACTCTTCTATGGGAGGAGTAGTAAGCCCATACACGTGGCGATGGCGAGCACGATGAACCCCTTCATCGTCGGCATCTCGGGGAATGAGGCGAATGCCTACAGCCTCCTAACCGAGATAGGGATAAGGGTGAAGGATGATGATAGGTGGCGTGTCTTGTCGGAGCTATCGGAGGATGAGAAGAAGCAGCTTTACAATGGTATATTGAAGTATCTGGCGTCGTTGGGGCTTCCGCCAAGCATGGCGAGGGAGCTTGTTGGAAAGGTCTACGAGCTGACGATGGAAGAGCCTTGGACCTATCTGAGGGATGCGCGGGAGTTCGCCTCGCTGTTGAATGCATGCGGCAAGACTGGCAACGAGTGGCTGGGGATCTCGATAGCTATGGGGGGTCGTGGGGCCCTGCTCGAGGAGGCTCAAAGGGTGCTTGAGGATTATAGGAGAAGGCTGGCGGAAGCCATCGAGTATGCCATGAGGGATGAGTGCAGACAGGAGCTGAAGAACCTGCTCGTGATAGATGGCGGGGGAGTAATAGATGATAGGCTGATAAGCTCAGTGGCCTCAATGTTATCCTCAATGGGGCTTCAGGGCGATAAACATATCTTAGTTGCGCTAGCGCAGTCCGAGGACTCGATAAAGGTCTCGGCTAGAGCATCGAGAAAGCTCGTCGAGATGGGTTTGAACTTGGGCAAGCTACTCGCTGAGGTTGCTGAGCTCGTTGGCGGGAGGGGCGGCGGGCATGATGTCGCGGCTGGTGCAAGCATACCCAAGACCCGGAAGGCATTATTCCTACTAGAGCTCGATAGGGCTGTTGAAGAGAAGCTTTCAGGAACGAGGTGAGAGGAGATGAAGGATGAATTGCAGGCTGTCCAGTGCGAGGCTAGGATAAGGATGTGTTTCGAGGATGCTTCAATCGCGGAGATCGTGATGAGGGCCCTCCAGCCGGATAATGAGCCTCTTCCAAGCGGCATGGAGCTCTTTGCTAGGATGAGCGGCCGCGAGGTTGTTTTCGAGATTAGGTCGAGGAGGCCGATAATATCGCTCCTTGCAACCCTTGATGATATACTGGTGTCAACAATGCTTGTGCTTAGGGCCGTGCAGTCCTTCGGCTAGCCCTGAAGGCTATGCAGGGCTCAACCCCTTCTATGCCGGCCTCTCTGTGGATACTTGGGATTCGGTATCCACAGGGACATGATGTGGGTGAGCCAAGCTTTATCCAGATGCGCTCGGCGTCCTCGGCGGGGATCTCCTGGACAATTCTCCAAGCCACCCTACATGCTCCCTCGCGTGAGAGGCCGAGCTCGAAGAACGCGCTCTCGATTATGCCATGTCTCCGGACGAGCTCTCGCACCAGCATCTCGCCCACCTTGCTGAGCATTATCTTCTCGCCCTCGACTTTCAGATAGCCAACCCGCTTAAGCTTCTTCACCATCAGGGAGGCGGTCGGCTTCGAGACCCCGAGATCCTCGATGATCTCATACTGCCTCGCATAGCCCTTGCCCCGGGATCTCCTGAGAACAGAGAGAAGATATTCTATCGCTCTTGGGCTGAGCTTATGCCTGCTAAGACTCACGGGCCACCACCATCCCGATGACCGCGATCGCTGAGAGTATCCCTATGCCGCCGCTCGGCGGGATATTCATGGCCTGGGCCAAGGCATACCCCCCAAGACTCAGGGAGGCTGCCGACAGGTATGATGCGGCGAAAAGCCTCCTCTTAAAAAATCTGACAGCAATCGCTCCGGGGATTGCTAGGAGCACGTGGGTAGCGAGAACCCCTATACTCATGGATAGTATCGAGGCTGCGAGAGAGCCGAGGGCGAAGAAGAGATATCGGTATAGCCTTGTGTTTATGCCCATAGCCTCGGCGCCATCTCTATCGAAGGCGATGTACTTTATCTCGCCGCTTATCATGTGTATTATGGGCGCGGTTATCACTAGGCCGGTCAATGTTCTCTGAAGGTCTCCCAGCGTGGCCACTGCTGATGTCCCTGCGACATAGGCCCATGCTTGTGAGAGGCCGGTTGAGGATGCCTTGGCTAGGAGATAGCTGAATACAACTGTTATCGTGGTTGCTAGGGCAACGGCGAGCGCTATGGAGACATCCTCCGAGAATATCTTCTCGGATAGCTCAGCGACGAGTATCGAGAGTATCAGGGCCATTAGGAATGCTGTTACCGGGACTGGGAGGCCGATGCCGAGCACCTCATTCAGGTAGACCCCGAGTATAGCCCCACCGAGAACGGAGTGGGTCATCGTTAGCGCGAATAGTATACTCCTAGAGAGTATGAGTGGTAGGCTTATGGCCCCAACGAGAAGGCCGTTCGTGGCCGCTGACAGGTAGATTAACATGAGGAGGTCGAGCGGCATCCCGGACATCACCCATGATCCTCGCCGAGTATGAATCCCGCCGGTATCTCGGTTAGGCCCGGATAGGCTTTCCTAAGATTCTCTAAGGTTAGGACCTCACCGGCCCTCCCGATAGCGTAGATCCGCTTATTCAGCAGGATCACGGTCGGCTCCATGTGGATGCATGGGCTGAGCTCATGCGCAACGAGGAATATGTCGATTCCCCTATCCCTATGCAGCTTGTAGAGTAGATCTGCTATCTCGCACTTCATGTCGAAGTCTAGCATCGAGTAGGGCTCATCGAGGAGCAGGATCGTGGGCTCGCTGACGAGCGCCCTAGCGATGAGGGCTCTCTGCCTCTGCCCGCCGCTAAGCTCGGAGAACTGCGCTGAGGGATCATCCAGCTCGACGAGCTCAAGAACCTCGCGAACCCTGCGCCTCACCTCGCTGGTCATGATCCTAGGCGGCAGGCTCCTCGATAAGGCCGCCATGGCAACGACCTCCTCAACGCTCATGGGTATCCTGTGATCTATGTCGACTACCTGCGGGACGTATCCGATAAGCCTCCTAACCCTGCTGGCCTCCCTCGGGACATCATACCCCATTATCCTTATCCTGCCCCTCTGTGGCTTGAGCAAGCCGAGCATAAGCTTCAGCAGCGTGCTCTTCCCAGCACCATTAGGCCCCATGACAGCGCAGAAGAAGGGTGAGTCGAGCTCGAAGGTGACATCCTCCAGCGCCACCCTATCGCCGAAGGAATATGACACATTTCTAAGCTCGACATCAGCCATGCCGCCTCACCCTCAGGATGAGCAGTATTAGGAGTAGCGCAAGCACGACGTTCGCAACGAGTGATGGAAGTAAGAATGCATCTGATAAGCTTCCCGCGCCCCTCATGCTGCCACCTGGCTGAAGCCTGCTCTTAACTATGGATGCCGCGGATACCGGGGCGAGCTCAGGCATATTCGAGAAGCTGAGAAGCGGGATGAGCACATATGATACTTTGTTCTCCTCTAGAGCTGTCATAATAGCTGAAACCTCTATGAGGCCTATATCGCTCAGGAGCACGAGCGAGACCCTGCCTTCTCGAGAAAGCTCCACGATCTCGGCAACCTCCTTGGGAGAAGGCTCCACGCCATGCTCGATCCTGAGTATAGCCTCCACATCGAGGCCGAGATCATCGGCGATATACTGGAGCGCGGGATCCGCAAGAGCAACCCTAACACCATGCACGTTCAATCGCCTGACAGAATCCTCGATGAGAGCAAGCCTCCCGAGATAAGTATCCAGCCTCTGCTTGAAGTACTCCGACTTATCCGGCATGAGCTTTGAGAGCTCGCCGGCGCATGCCTTAGCAATAGCCCTCAAGCCGCTTAACGAGAAGAAGTATCCATGTGGGTTCAGGCTGCCGTCGATCTCGAGAAGCCTCAAGCCCTCCCTCTGATAATCCCGATAGTCTAGGACTCGAGCCCTGATAAGCCCCTCCCTAGAGAGCTCCTCAATCCTTTCCTCGACTGGGAGATGATGTGGCCCTGTCATGACTATCAGGGATGCGCCGCTGATAAGTGATAGGAGCTCCTGAGCGCTCGGTTCATAGCTATGTGGATCAGCACCAGGCGGAAGAATACTCCTCACATCAACATATTCTCCGCCGACCTCCTTGACAACGCTGGCCAAAGGACCAGCAGTAACCACAACCAAAACCCTGTCCTCCTGAGCCGAGATATGGCCTGTCAAGAGAGCTAGAATCAGGAAGGCCGATAATAGAGCCGTCCCGCAAACCCGGTAAACGCTCATTCATCAAATGAGCAGCGCCGGTGTGATTAAAGTTTTACGCCATAAAACTTCAAAACACACATCTAGAGGGTGCCTCAGCTTCCTGTCAAAAAGATCCTTATATGCTGGAAAAGTATTTTTAATGATTACTGCTATGGGTAAGGCTGTTGATGCCCTACTAGTAGCCCTTGTAGCCCTCTCAACAGCCTTCTACATTTATGGGCTTTGGGATCAGCCCTTCATAGAATTATCATCCAACATATTGTTCCCGGCTTATGCTCTCATATCAGCGATCTTCGGATTCGATGCCGCCCGGAGATATGGTCTCAGAAGCTTCTTTGGAGCAATATTCTTTCTCCTCGCCCTCGGGCTATTAATCTGGTGTATCGGCGAGATCGTGTGGGCGATCTACGTCCTAGTATTTGGTATAGAGGTCCCCTTTCCCTCGCTTGCAGATGTATTCTATATTACCGGATATGGCCCATTCTTCATCGGCTTCTTCGTATTCATGAAGGTTTTCGGATATGTTTTCTCGGAGCGGGTGATCAAGGTGCCGTCAATCGTCAGTGGTCTGGTCATTCTAGCGATAGCATTCTTCACGGTCGTGCCCGAGGCGCTCGCCCACTCGGGCAACATCGTGGAGGCGGCTCTAGCTGTGGCATATCCCATATATGACGCGGTTCTCATAGCGCTCGCGGTAATCGCCTTCATGGTCTTCTGGGGAGGAAAGCTTGCTCGAGGATGGCTATACCTCCTAATAGGGTTCATGCTCACCGGCTTGGTGGACATCTTCTACTACTATTATGATCTACTCGGGCTGATATGGGAAGGACATCCACTAGAGCTACCCTGGCTCCTCTCATACCTAGCAATAGCTAAAGGATTTCACGACCTGTGGATAGGGCGAGAATAAACATGATAGCCCATGAGAAGGACGATAATTGAAGGCCTCCCTAGAGCGATGAACATTTTTCTTAAGGACATTTTATTCGGCCTCCCAATCCCCGGCCCCCTGGCAGGGAAATGTTCTTATTATCCCCGCGGGTCTGAGGGCCTGAAAAATATCATTAAGACCTCTACAAGAATAAAATATAGGGGGTAGAGGGTGGGGCTGGCCGGCGAGCCATCGTAGCCGGAGCCGGCGGGTGTCGAGCAAGAGCCACCACGGGAAAGTCCGTGGCGGGGACATTTTCATACCACCGGCCCTTCCGGCTTTTACTGCCCGTCGACCAGCATACGTTGCCTTTGTTGTTGCCACGCTTTTCTTCAGTGTCTTAAGTATTTTCAGCTGCAATATATAAAGCGTCCTTCCAAGTGATAAACCTTCTTTGTCTTCAAGAATTTTTGATCCGATTCTTCTATTATGTTGTTTATTGTTAAGGTAAATGCTTGCTGCAACTTTTGCGAGATGTGCGCGTAATTTGTGATTATAGCTTTTACTCCTGCATGGTGTTAGGCCCAGCAAGCCCTTAAGCCTGCTAAGCTTCCAATTCAACGGCAACCTTGCCACTAATATTGCAATTTCAACACTATTTTTAAGCCCAAGCTCCCTACGCGCCATCCTATATATTACTGCATAATTTTCATCATTCGTGACTTCTTTAATTATTTTGTAGCCATAATGATCACGTAAAGATCAGAGCTCTTTAACATGTTCCTTAAGAGGATTCTGTGATTGTGGACAAGTATTTGCCCATTGTTAGATAGTCTTTTTCCACTTAACATATTTCTCATACGTGTTAATGAGCTGGAGTAGCTTTAACTCTTTGAGGGTTAACTGCTTGAAATGGCTTCTTGGAATAATGCTCAAAAGCCTTGCATCGGCCTCATCAG
>CAZWXN010000005.1:0-42740 GCA_964637915.1 uncultured Nitrososphaeria archaeon
CCAACTGCAGGACAGCGTTCTACACCAACCTGGGGGAGGTGCCCATATTGCGGATGCATTTTAAGGTCTTCTACGAGGAGCGGCAAGAGGAGTAATGCCGGGAGGCGGTATATTGGTCTCGAGGGGGATGGTGTCGTGGCCGAGGCATAGGCCATGAGGGCTGAAATTCCTTCTCAGGCCAAGAGGCGCGATGAGGAGTGTCGGGCTTCGGATGCCCGCTATGCTAGTATTATCACCAAAAACGATAGCCGCAGTCCCATACGAGGGGTGGATGAAGAGAATGGGCGACGCAACTAAAATATTCTAAAAATAACCTTGTTATTAAACTTATAGCTGCTTCATGTTCAACATGTTTATTAGAGACAGGTTTGATAAAGATGTTGGAGGTGTTGACTAATGTCAATGGAAATTACACCATTAAGAGTTAGCGATACGGGGGGCTTAAGCACGCATCCCTCGACGCCCGAACTATTGCGAGCGTCATAGAACATACACTGTTGAAACCCAATGCCACGGAAGATGACGTTAGGAGGCTGTGCGATGAGGCGAGGAGATATGGTTTCGCTACTGTTTGCATTAACCCAATATACATTACGCTTGCGAAGGATCTGTTGAGGGGTTCTAATGTAAAGGTTTGCGTGGCTGTAGGTTTCCCGCTTGGGGCAACATTCAGCGAAGTTAAGATCTTTGAGGCTAAGAAGTATGTTGAGGAGGGGGCTGATGAGATCGATATGGTGATGAACATCTCTATGTTCAAGTCTGGGAGGATTGATTATGTCCTGCGGGAGATAAGAGAGGTTAAGGAGGCTGTTGGAGATAAAGTGCTTAAAGTGATAATTGAGACGTGTTACTTGAGTGATGAGGAGAAGGTAAGGGCGGCTAAGATCGTGGAAGAAGCTGGAGCGGACTTCGTTAAGACCTCGACGGGCTTCGGCCCCGCCGGAGCAAAGGTTGAGGATATAAAGCTCCTTAGAAGCGTCTTATCGCCTCGCGTAAGAATCAAAGCTTCTGGAGGCATTAAAACCGCGAAGCAGGTCATCGAGCTCATAAAAGCGGGTGCAGACAGAATAGGGACAAGCTCTGGGGTTAACATCATGAAAGAGCTTGAGAAAATGTCATTACAAGCATGAATAAATCTCCAAAAATCCAATATATGGCCTCAAACTATTTTGTTTGCTCGCATTTCTTGAAGTACTCCTCTAATTGCTCCGCGTACTTGTAGCCGTTGTCTGGGAATATTAGGACTACGTTCCCTCTTTCTGGGGAGAGCTTTCTGAATGCCTTGAAGACCGCCCCGGAGCTTAATCCTATGAGAAGACCCTCCCTCCGCGCGACCTCGATCACTCCCTCAATCGCCTCATCCAGCGTCATATCAATTACTTCATCGAGCTCGACCATATGTATCCATTTCATCCCGGATTCGATCCTCCTTATCCCTGGGATGACATGGCCTTGAGCTGGCTGGACACCCACTACCTTGACGCTGTCACCATACCTGCTCTTGAAGTAGAATGATATGGCGCTCATGTGCCCGGATGTTCCGAGCCCACCGATAATGTAGTCGGGCTTAATGCCTATGGACTCGAGCTGTCGATCGAGTTCCCTAGCAGTATACTTTAGATGCACCTTGAAGTTCGCGTCGTTTTCGAACTGGTTCAGGTGGGTTGCGCCATCTCTTCTCGCGGATGCCTCCACCTCTGAGATAGCCTCCACTGTCAGGCTGACCGGAACCCTGACCACCTCAGCACCTAAGGTCTTGAGGAACACGTCGCTAGCCTTCTGGATCGTCTTCGGGATAAAGAGCTTAACCCTCCTTCCTAGAGCATTTGCTATCGAGACCAGCGCTATCCCGGTGTTAGTGGATGTGGCCTCATATAGCAGATCTCCGAGGGCGCCGCGGCTCAGCGCATCCATTATCATCGCCCAGCCGATCCTATCCTTCACGCTATTGCTGAACGGGTTGAAGGATTCGAGTTTCGCGTAAACTCTCCTATAATCGGAGGAGAATGATCTTAGCCTTACGAGGGGTGTCGGCCAGTTCTCCACGAGCAGGAACAATGTATCATCATAAACCCTAAGCATACGTCTGTCCAGCTTTACATCCCCGCAGAGGTAATCCAAAGACACATCTATCGATGGGATGTCAATCAAGTACCTGATCTCGAAGTCTCGGAGGCGGAGCCTGCCCCGCCCAAGCCGGAACTCCTCAAGCAGATCACCCAATTTAAGGAGCTCCCCTGAAAGCCGCTTAATCACTATTTGGTCATGGCCAACAAACAATGCTGGAGCCTTGGAGGCCGATAGGAGGTCTAGCGCCTCAAGAATCTCAACTCCCCCAATAACCACCCCCGTATCCTTCTCAACTATTACGGGCTTGTCGAGGCGCCGGCTTCTCAGGATGCGACCATAAGACTTCATAACCAAGTCTAGGTCAGCCTCGAAAACCCTCTGTAAGGAGTCTAGTTCCACAATAGCCACATTGTTCGAGCCCGTCATCGGCCTCAACTTCAAAGAAGCTGGGAATGCTGTGGTTATAAGATTTCCTAGAAAGATTTAAATTACGTTGTTATGCACGTGGTAGAGGTAGGCATGATATTATCTGGGCCGGCTGAGGAGTACGTGGATGAGGACAGTCTTAAAGAAGCCCTTCGGGGGCTTTCATCTCGCATCGCAATATTACCTATCAGTGTTCTAAGGCCCCATGAGAGGGTTGATCCGGATCTTGTCAAGGAGCTCGCCGAGGATATTAAGGAATGCGGCTTTCTCAGGAAGCCTATAGTTGTTGATCATGAGACCCTGATCATAATAGATGGTCATCATAGAGTTGAGGCCCTGAAAAGGCTGGGCTGTAAGAGGGCTCCATGCCTTCTCGTGGATTATCGCTCTCCTAAGATCATGGTTCTAAGCTGGAGAGGGGGAGAGCAGCTCTCAAAAGACCTTGTCTTGAGCGCCGGTCTGAGGGGGAAGCTACTACCTCCTAAGACCACACGCCACATCATAGTACTCCATGGAAAAGCGCGCCATATATCCGAGATACAGTTCGATATCAACACCCCATACAAAGAGTTGATGCCGTAGTAAATCTGCATAAAACCTATCAAATTTTCGTTCCACAAGGTGGAAAAAGTGGGATGTTGCGGAGGTTGAAGGGTTTCCTCGCCTATTCTAGTAGCGCCTCGAGCCTTTTGTTGACCACATCCCAGTTGACTATGTTCCAGAATGCTTCCACGAAGTCCGCTCTATTGTTCTTGTAGTCTATGTAGTATGCGTGCTCGAATACGTCGAGGACCATTATTATCGGGAATGCGGGGTAGATGTTGAGGTTATGCTTCTCTATCTGCATTATCAGCGGCCTTCCCAGAATCCCGCAGAAAGCTAGGGCCGCCCAGCCGGATCCCTCCACGCTAACAGCGGCCTGCTTGAACTCCTTCCTGAACCTCTCGAAGCCCCCAAACTCCTTCTCTAGGATGTCTGCGAGCCTTCCACCCGGCTTCCCCCCGCCCTTCCCCGGGGGTGCAAGGTTTTCCCAGAACATCGAGTGAAGAACATGTCCTCCTATATTGAAGGAAAGTTCCTTCAAGGCGGCCTTCACATCTATGTCAAGGTTCCCCTTTCGGGCCTCCTCAAACCTCTTCAATATCGCGTTCGCGCCATTCACGTATGCCTGGTGGTGAATCGTATGGTGTATTCGGAGCTGCTCCTCTGACATGTATGGGGCGAGATCGCCGTAGCCGTATGGTAGCTGCGGTAGGACATAAAATTTCTCGGATGGCATTCCTACTTCACATTACATGGTTATCCTTCACAGCGTTATATACATTTCGCCGGATAAAGATTTTTCAACGGGCTAGACCTAAACCCTTATAGGCGGTGCCTTTGGTGGCTGAGAGAAGAATTGGCGGCAGGGTCCTCTACTTCTGCGAGGCATGCGGGTTAGCCTATGAGGAGAGGATTTGGGCTGAGAAATGCGAGGATTTCTGCTTAAAGCATAACGCCTGCTCCCTAGAGATCACGAGACATGCTGTAAACGTGGATCTCGAAGATTTAGAGGAGTAGCTCTTCGGCCGTGAGATCTCCTCAAGATTACTCATATGAGTGATCTTATAAGCCCGCCATCCACCTGTATGACGACACCAGTAACATAGCTGGCCCTCTCAGATGCCAGGAAAGCCACAACATCCGCTATCTCCTCGGGCTTCGCAAACCTCTTCAACGGTATGTCAGCGGCCCACTCCCCTAATATTTCTTCCATGGGCTTCTCCGTTCTATCGGCCTCTGCCCTTACCAGCTCCTCAACCCTCCTTGTCAGGGTCCAGCCAGGGCAGACCGCGTTAACGAGTATCCCGTATTCAGCGAGCTCCAAAGCAAGCGTCTTCGTCAATGCCAGTATGCCCGCTCTCAGCGTGTTTGAGAGAATCATCCCGCGCATGGGCTGCTTCGCAACAAATGACGCCATGTTTATGATCCTACCCCATCTCTTCCTCTTCATATGAGGTATCACGAGACGACAAGTGTATATTGTGCTCATTAGCAGCTGGTTGACAGCATCAGTCCACATCTCATCAGAAGTTTCTTCGAAGAGGGCTGATGGTGGGCCGCCGGTATTATTCACCAGTATATCTATCCGGCCAAAGCTCTCGAGCGCCATTTCAACCATGCGGGCGACCTGCTTCTTAACCCTTAGATCCGCTTCAACGGGAAGAACCTCTGACCCGGTCTCAGCCCTAATCTCCTCAGCAGCTCTAGCAATCCTATCCCAGCTCCTAGAGCATATAAGGAGGTTGCAGCCCTCCCGAGCCAGCGCCATTGCTATGGCCTTGCCTATTCCGCTGCTTGAGCCCGTGACGATCGCAACCCTGCCATGTAGCCCCAAATCCATCCCGGGATCATCCCCACGTGATTCTTAGATGCTGTCATCCCTTACTATGAAGCGCCTATCTAGATCCCCCATTCTCCCGCGTTTTATGTTCTCAACGAGCTCAAGCACCCTCCTCTTTATCTCATCCCTGATCCTCCTAGCTTCCTCTAGCGACAGATCCGCTGGATCCGGTATATTCCACTCCAAGACCCGCTTAGCGTATATTACGGGACACTGGGATCCGCTGCAGACTATAATGGCAAGATCAACCTGTTCCTGAATCTCCCTATTAAGAAGCCTCGGTTTCTTACTGCTAATATCTATTCCTTCCTCAAGCATTAACTTGACCGCGTTCGGGTGGACCATCTCAGAGGGTTTCACACCAGCGCTAACTGCAATCCATCCCTCCGGAGCATACTTGTTAAAATAGGCTTCAGCAATCTGGCTCCTAAAACTATTCTCAACACATACGAAGAGAACTCGTTTCATACTTCTTGAGGACATAACTCCCGCATAAATTGTCGTGAATAGCATTACTTTAATGTTGTTTCGCCGAAACTCTTATAAATACGTTATAAACTTTCTAGAGATAATGAGCGGTCTTAGGTTGAGGAGCCCGGTTTTCTCCGGGATTTATCACGAATCTAATGGGATATACGAGTTTGCAACATTTGTCGGCGGGAAGTGGATCTGGAAGGATGAGATGATTGATATTAGGAGCCCAATAGACTTGAGTATTATCGGCAGGGTGCCGAGACTGGACTGGGATGATATAAATCGCGCACTTGACTTGGTCTACTCGACTGGAAGATGGAGTATTAGAGATACTCCAGGCTGGAAGAGGCTTGAGCTCCTTGAGAGGCTAGCTGATCTCATGGATGAGCATAGAGATGATCTTGTAGAATCCTTGATAATCAACTCCGGGAAGACTCGTAGCCAAGCTGTGGGGGAGGTTAATGCAAGCATAGATCGACTAAGAAGGGCTGATCTGGATTCAAGAAAGATCTATGGGGAGTATATGCCAGGGGACTGGGATCCAACGACCCTAGAGACGGAGGCCGTGGTTAGGCGTGAACCTCTGGGAGTCGTCCTCGCGATAATCCCCTTCAATTATCCGCTCTTCGACGCTGTCTCTAAGTTTACTTATAGTGTGGTCGCGGGCAATGCGATCGTGATTAAACCGCCCTCAGCGGACCCTATCCCGATAATATTGTTTGCGAGGCTGGTCGAGGAATCAGGCTTCCCGAGAGAGGCATGCTCGATCTTCACCATCCCGGGTAGAGAATCTGATAGGCTTGTATCGGATTCGAGAATTCAAGCCATAAGCTTCACGGGAAGTAGCGGGACAGGGAGAAGGGTGATCCAGGCTGCGGGTATCAAGCAGTTTATAATGGAGCTAGGCGGCGGCGATCCAGCCATAATCCTGCCAGACGCGGATCTGGACTTCGCCGCGGAGAGGGTTGCAGCGGGGATTTACAGCTATGCGGGCCAGAGATGTGATGCTATAAAACTGGCCCTTGTCGCTGAAGAAGTCTATCAGGAGTTCAGGGATAAGCTCGTCTCACAGCTATCAAGGGTTGTCGTTGGAGATCCGCGGGATGAAAAGACTATTATGGGGCCGCTGATAAGCCCCGAGTCTGTAGATGAAATGATGAATGGTATTGAGGAGGCGGTTAAGGTTGGTGGCAGGATTTTGTATGGCGGGAGGAGGTTGGGGGGTACGTATGTTGAGCCGACGTTGATCGAGGTGCTGGATAAGAATGTGTTGAAGAGCTTGAAGCTGTATAGGGAGGAGGTTTTCGCGCCAATAGCGCTGATAACAAGTTTCAGCAACCTTGATGAGGCAATAGAGCTGGCTAATGGGAGATTCTATGGCCTCGATGCCGCGGTATTCGGATATAACATGGATCAGATAAGGAAGCTTGTGAGATTCCTCGAGTTTGGCGCGATATACGTCAATGATATGCCGAGGCATGGCGTGGGCTACTACCCATTCGGCGGTAGAAAGGACTCCGGAATAGGCAGAGAGGGCGTGGGTTATTCTATAGAATATGTGACCACATACAAGACGATAGTATATAACTATAGGGAAAAAGGTGTGTGGAGATATTTGGCGGATTAGCAGCCCTAGAAGCCGACATATCTATCTTTTGGCACGTTGCAGATCGGGCACCTTTCCGGGGGTTCGTCTCCCACATAGGTGTGTCCGCAGACCGGGCATATCCAGACTTTTCCCTTCAGCGGCCAGTCTTGTCCCTGATCCACGTAACTCTTAGCTTCTCTATATAGCTGAGCATGGATCTTCTCAGCTTCATATGCGTAATGGAAGCTTTGCTCTGCACCCTTGAAGCCCTGAAACTTCGCTATTTCCATGTAGACGGGGTACATCTCATTAACCTCATATTCCTCTCCCATTATGCCGAGCTCCAAGTTCTTTGAGGTGTTACCTGGGCCCGCCGGAGTTCCCGCGGCCACCTTGAAATCCTCCTTATAATCCCTCAGATTATTGTAGTGGTTTCTTGCGTGGACGAACTCTGCATATGCCACCGCCCTAAAGAGCCTCGCAACGTTCGGGAACTTCTCCCTCTCAGCGACATCCGCGAAAATCAGGTACCTCATATGGGCCATGGACTCGCCGGCGAAGGCGCCTAAAAGCGCATCCCTAGTCATGGGTCTTACGGACATGCAACCACCTCACACGCAAGTATTCTTTATGAAAACGCCGTTATATAAAGGATCTCAAAAAGCTGCATATCGTAAGATTTTTAAGCGCCGCGTTTAATTACACCGGCATGGCTCATGAGGGGATTCGCTGCTTGAAATGCTTAAAGTATTCTCCCCACCCTATCTATCCCTCGATAATGATCTGCGTGGGGGATAATACTGTGATCTCGATGCCTAAGGAGGAGTGCTCGGGCTATGTTGAAAGGGATTTTGAGACCCTTGTAAAGCTGCTGCTCGAGAGAGGGTTCCTCTATTGCGCCGACTGCCGGCAGCCAATCTACTCCCCTGATGAATTGCGCCAACATGCAAGGGACAGAGTGATAGCGTTAATTCCACCGGATGAGGTGGCTTATGAGGAATCTCCGGCAGCGGATTAGGCGTGAGAGTATGAGAAGTGAGATCTGCCTCATAGTCGGCGGCCCTCAGGGGGCAGGGCTCGAAACAACAGCCCAGCTCCTCACAACTTCCCTTGCTAGGCTCAGATACGGCGTCATCTCAGACAGGGAATACTTCTCAAATATTGTTGGGAGACATAGCTACATCCACCTGAGAGCTTCCGCGAGGGAGATTCCGAGATCCTTGAGGTATCCCGTCCAGCTGATAGGTGCTATGGATGCTGAGACCGTGTTCACGCACTTCCAAGACCTCGAGCCCGGCGGCATAATCGTGTATGATTCTTCGGTTGAGAATAAGGTTGTGGACGGTATACCGAGCATGGAGAGAGACTTGGTAAGCAGGCTTAAGCGAGTGTTCGGCGAGCTTGGGCTGGATGGGTCACTGAGGAGCCTTGTAAACTACTTGTCTCGCGAGAAGAATATGGTGATCGCTGGCTTAAACTATGCTGAGCTGATAATGAAGCTTGCCTCGAGGGGCTCCCTGCCGGCGCAGCAGGCATCGAGATATGTGAGCGCCATAGTATATGCGGCTATAGCGGCATTCCTCGGCCTGAGTGAGGGCAGCATAAATTACGCGATAGAGAGCAGGTTCCATGGAAGAGAACAGATAATATCGATCAATAAACTTATAATCGGTGAGGTTTATAGGCTTATTAGGGAGGGATATCGGTCTCCAGTTATCCTAGCTCCTTCAAACCTTAATCATCCGGAGCTCATGGTTGTCTCGGGAAATGATGTTGTTGCTATGGGCAAGATTGTCGGTGGGCTGAGATATCAGAGTTATTACCCCATAACGCCGGCGGCTGATGAGAGCTTCTTCATCGAGGAGAATGAGCGAATAACATGGAATGGATCTGATATAGCCTCAATAGTGGTTCTTCAAACCGAGGATGAGATTGCTGCTATATCCTCGGCTATTGGGGCCGCCTTGACGGGAGCTAGGGCGGCTACATGCACAAGCGGGCCGGGGTTCAGTCTCATGGTGGAGGCTCTTGGATGGGCGGGGATGAATGAAGTGCCAGTCGTTATAACATATTATCAGAGGGGAGGGCCGAGCACAGGCCAGCCCACGAGGGGGAGTCAGAGCGACCTCCTATTCGCGCTTCACGCCTCGCATGGCGAGTTTCCAAGAATAGTTATTTCCTCTGGAGATCACTTAGAGGCGTTCTACGACGCGATAGAGGCCTTCAACCTCGCCGAGAGATATCAGATGCCCGTAATACATCTACTCGACAAGTTTCTAGCGAACACCATAGTCGCGATGCCGCCACCCAGCCTCGAGAATGTGAGAATAGAGAGAGGCAAGCTCATCTCAGAGTCATTCGGCGAACAAAAGAGGTTTGAGTCGACGGATCTTGTATCACCTAGATATGTCTTAGGCTCGGGCGCGATAACATGGCACGCCGGTGATGAGCATGATGAGTGGGGCCATATTGACGAGCACCCCGAGAATAGGGAGAGAATGTATAGGAGGCGTATGGAGAAGATGGCCCTCGCTGACCAAGAGATACCCGATGAGAAGAGGCTCTCATATTATGGCGACGATGATGCTGATGCTCTCCTCGTTGGATGGGGCTCGGTCAAGGGGGCTGCTCTCGACGCGATTGAGGAGCTCAGGAAAGATGGAGTCAAGGCGGCATACATGCATCTCAGAATTCTCTCGCCATTCCCATCGAGGCTATTTAAGAGGATCGTGGAGAGGTTTGACCCTAGAAGAGTGATTGCGGTCGAGCATAATTACATGGCCCAAGCATCCCTGCTAGCGCGGATGGTCACAGGAGTGAATATTGAGCGCAGCATAGTGAAGTATACTGGGAGGCCGATATACTCCAGCGAGCTGGTTAGCGGGGTCAAGAGGATACTAGCTGGTGAGAGGAGGGTGGTGTTAACGCATGGCCCCTAGCCTAGCGGATTATAAAACCGGCGTCTGGGTTGATTGGTGCCCAGGCTGTGGAGACTTCGGTATACTCGCGGCCATGTATAAAGCGTTGGCCGAGCTCCAGCTCAAGCCGGAGAAGACTGTTATCGTGAGTGGGATAGGCTGCTCGAGCAAGATCCCCCACTTCATAAGGGTGAATGGTGTTCATACAATCCACGGGAGGGCGATACCCTTCGCGATGGGGATAAAGATGGCTAACCCGGGTCTAACAGTCATCGTGAATGGTGGTGATGGTGATCTCCTCGGTATAGGAGCGGGCCATTTAGTAGCTCTCGGGAGAAGGAACCTAGACATCACGGTCATACTCCATGATAACAGAGTCTACGGACTCACAAAGGGCCAAGCCTCGCCAACTCTCGAGAAGAATCTTAGGCTCAAGGCCCTCCCAAAGCCGAACATTCAAGACGCGATTAACCCCATTGCGCTCGCATTAGCCTCAGGATTCACCTTCGTCGCAAGAGGTTATGCCATGATGTCAGATCACCTGAAGGAGCTGATCAAGGCTGCTATTAACCATAGGGGGGCGGCGCTTATCGACGTCCTCCAGCCATGCGTAACATACAATAACATACATACTACGGAATATTATCGTGAGAGAGTCTACAGGATCGAGGAGGAGGGCTGGGACCCTGTCGTGAGAGATCCTGTGGAGGGGCGGGAGAAAATGCTCGAGGCGCTCAAAAGATCTATGGGGGATGAGGCTAGGATACCGATAGGCATATTTTACCAAGATCCAACAAGAGATACTTTAGAGGATCGGATTGCTGGGCGGCTCCCAAGTTACCTAATAAGCCCGCCAGCACTACAGAAAATAGAGGATAATGGTAGGCCGATAATGACTTGGGAGATCTTCAGAAAAGTTTTCACGCCAAAATTCGTTGAGACTGAACCGGCCCGATAGCTAAGACCTGATCCAAAAAGATGTCTTGAGATAAGGAGCTGGCTAACGAGGTTTGTCCAGCCTCTTTACCACACTCTGGACCTCTTGTTTTTCGCATCAAAAAAAGGAGGAGAGAACTGGGGGATCGGCTTTATGGTAGCGTGTATCCTCCATCAATGATTATATTCTGGCCGGTTATGAAACTTGATTTATCACTCGCCAAGAAAATCACTAGGTTAGCTACATCCTCCGGCTTTCCCCATCTACCAAGTGGTATTGCACGCCTTATTTGCTCATAGAGTCCTTCGTTCAAGGTCTTTGTACCCGGTGTCTCAATAGGACCTGGTGATATAGCATTTACATTTATACCATATTGAGCAACCTCAAGGGCTAGCGATTTTGTAAATCCGATTATTCCGGCTTTGCTTGCTGAGTAATGAACAAGATTGATAAAGCCGACTATGGGTCCTGCAATCGAGGCTATGTTTATTATTTTACCACTTCCTTGTTCAATCATCTTTGGCAGAACCGCTCTTGTGAAATTAAAAACTCCCCTGAGATTGACGTTTATGACCCTATCCCAGTCTTGTTCGCTCATTTCCACGAAAGGCTTGAATGGGTAAATGCCCGCATTATTAACGAGAATATCTATTCTGCTGAACTTCTCCAATACTTGGCTCACCGCTTTATGAGCATCATCCCAGCTGGATACATCGCACTTGATGGCTAGGCCGTCTCCTCCCCGCCCCTTAATTTCCCTTAAAACATCGAATATCTTATCAGTGATATCTATTAAAGCGACCCTAGCGCCGCTGGCAGCCAGCCGCAAGGCTATCTCCCTACCTATACCCTGACCAGCCCCCGTCACTATCGCGACCTTACCATTCAGGTCAAACATCATTTGTAAGATAACAATGTCATAATTAAAACATTTCGTCATTTCTCTTGGATGAAAAGGCTAAAGCTTATTATATGGATCACGGCGTTATAATTAGGGACGTGATTTCGTCTTGAGCTGTGGATGTGAGGCCCAGCATGGGCATGAGAGTTGGAGCAGGAGCTGCCATGTCTGCGCTCCAAGGCCTAGGAAATGGTATAAGGAAAGGCTCTTCTTAATAGTGCTTTGCCTGACTGGCCTTTATATCATTCATATTGTCTTAGATTATTTCGGCATACCGGTTCTGGGCGGCCTATTCTCGGCATTCTACGAGTACGCTGGGATGATTTGGCTCCCGATGACTATTGGGCTGCTTATGGGGGGTCTGATAGACCGTTTTGTTCCATCCGAGTATATTTGGAGGCTCCTCTCCCAACATAGGAAGAGAAGCATATTCTATTCTGTTGGATTGGGGTTCTTGGCTTCAGCCTGCTCTCACGGCATCCTCGCGATATCTATGGAGCTTTATAGGAAGGGCGCATCAACCCCAGCCGTTGTATCCTTCCTCCTAGCCTCGCCATGGGCAAATATGCCGATCACGATACTATTGCTCAGCTTCTTCGGCGTTAAGGGTCTAATATTCATAGTTATCGCGATAGCCATAGCTATACTAACCGGGCTAATTTACCAAGTACTGGATAAAGCCGGCTTGGTGGAGTGCAATGCCCATGGCACTACTCCCGAAAACAACCTCCTGTTACTAGAGGATGTTAAGGCTCGGTGGCGCGCATACAGCTTTGGGGCTAGGAGACTGGCCAGCGACTTTATGGGAATCATTAGGGGCTCTTGGGAGCTGGCGAAGATGATCCTATGGTGGATTATTATCGGCATGCTCATCGCGGCGTCCATACGCGCATATATCCCCACGGAGGTATTCGTGAACTATATGGGCCCAACATTACCCGGCCTACTGGTTACATTGATCTTCGCGACGGTCATAGAGATCTGCTCCGAGGGATCTTCCCCGGTCGCGCTGGAGATATACAGGCAGACTGGAGCGTTTGGGAACGCGCTAGTGTTCTTGATGGCCGGCGTGGCAACAGACTACACGGAGATTGGGCTAATCTGGTCCAATATAGGGAAGAGAGCGGCTCTATGGCTGCCATTATTAACGGTTCCCCAGATAGTGGTAATTGGATATCTTCTGAACATAATTCTGTAAATCTCCTAGAAGCTTGAATGAGGCTTAACCCGAGTTATTAATAGCTTCTTGTCAAAATTTTATATTAGCTGCCACTTATGATTTGCGCATGTGCTCCCAGAGGGAGTATGATGTAATTATCATAGGGTCTGGGCCTGCTGGCTGTACTGCCGCGATCTACACATCTAGGGCCGGCTTGAGGACTTTGGTGATGGGTGGCGTAACTCCCGGCGGCCAGCTCATGAAGGCCACACTCGTCGAGAACTTTCCCGGGTTCTCGGATGGAATTAGGGGGCCGGATCTGATGATGGAGATGATGAAGCAGGCTGAGAGGTTCGGCGCTGAAATAATCTACAGGAATGCCACGCGTGTGGACTTCTCATCCCGCCCGCTCAAGGTCTTCGCCGGCGACGAGGAATACTATGCATTATCCGTCATAATAGCGACTGGGGCCAGCCCTAAGATGCTTGGATTAGAGTCTGAGCAAAGGCTTATGGGTAGGGGCGTTTCGACATGTGCGACGTGTGATGCCCCACTGTATAGGGGCGCCAAGAATCTCGTGGTGGTGGGGGGTGGTGATAGCGCCGCTGAATATGCTCTCTTCTGCGCGAAGATAGCGGAGAGGGTAACCATAATACATAGGAGGGATAGGCTGAGAGCCTCAAGAATTCTGCAGGATAGGCTGCTCTCCGAGTCGAAGATAAGGATACTCTGGAATAGCATCGTCGAGGATATTATCGGTGAGGATAGGGTTGAGGGAGTGCTTGTGAGAAACCTAGTTAACGGCGAGCTGAATAGAATAGACTGCGAGGCAGTCTTCATAGCGATAGGACATAAGCCCGAGACCGAGATCTTCCGAGGCTGGCTCGAGATGGATGAGGAAGGCTACATAGTCACAAAAGATTTCGTCAAGACGGGCGTTGAAGGAGTCTTCGCCGCTGGTGAGGTAATGGATAAGAGATATAGGCAGGCCATAACATCCGCTGGATTGGGATGCATGGCTGCGCTGGAGGCGATAAAATATGTGGAAATGATTAAAAGCTCTAAATAGAGAAATAAGCAGATTAAGCCGCTAGTTTATGTGATGGATATATTTAGAGACTAACCCTCCTCTTCCACGGCTATTGGTACTTCTAAGTTAAAGGTCTTGTAATCCCTTAGTATCTTGAGCTTAATCATTCCCTTTTCCATGTATTCCTCCAAGATCTTTCTTAGATCACTTACCTTACGAACTGAATGATCCTCCGCCTCGATTATGATGTCCCCCTCCCTGATTCCGCGGAGATGTGCTGGACTTCCCCTAAGAACTCTTACGACTAGAAGACCCTCTGATGTCTTGAGCGAAAGGTATCTGGCGATATGTTCTCCCAAGGGTATGGTTATTACTCCGATCCACGGCCTTAGGGCTTTTCCATATCTCGAGACAATCTCCATAAACCTTTTTATCGTGTTTATTGGTATCGCGAAGCCTATTCCCTGTGCATATGGTATCATGGCCGTGGTCATGCCTATGACTTCGCCCCTCATATTAATGAGCGGACCGCCGCTATTTCCCGGATTTATCGCGGCATCCGTCTGGATCAGGTCCTCCAAGATGAAGCCCCCGCCCTCAATAGTCCTACCAACGGCGCTCACAACACCGAGGCTGACATTTGGTCCAGGAAGACCCAAAGGGCTGCCGATGGCAAGAACGAGTTCGCCAACCTGAATGCTATCCGAGTCGCCGAGTTTTAGGGGCTTAAGCTCGTCCTTCATGACTCTTAAGAGAGCTATGTCGCGTGATGGGGATCGGGTTACAATAACACCCTCAAGCCTCCTCCCGCCTATTAAGACCTCTATAGAACCAGCCTCAGAGACTACATGATTATTGGTTACAAGATATCCATCATGCGAGATCACGAAAGCGGACCCGACACCCCTGACCGGAACCGGCCTTAGGAAGACATCCATCCTTATCCCGGCAACTACCACGCTGGCAACACTATCCCACGAGCCCTCAACAAGCTTACTAATCTCATTCGAAAGCTGCTCTAGCAACCTTCCAGCCCGGGAATTCTCCTTCATCAAAAATAAAATAAATTAGGCTGGATAAAAACTAGCTCTTCAGCTACGACTCAGTAACGTATCTTTATGTGTTTTGGCTCAAGATATTGCATCAAGCCGCTTCTCCCCAGATCATGACCCAGCCCGCTCTGCTTCCAAGCCGGGTATGGAGCCTCGACGGAGGTAACGTCGACGTTGTTCACTCCAATGCTCCCGAATTCAAGCCTTCGAGCGACATCCCTCACAAGCTTAAGACTCCTAGTATATACGTACGCTACTAGACCGTATTCTGTCTGGTTAGCCCATCCTATCACCTGCTCAGTTGATTCAAATGGCATTACACCCACCACTGGTCCAAATGTTTCTTCCCTCATGACCTTCATCTCATGATCCACATTAACCAATATTGTTGGTTCATACCAATAACCCTTAAGAAATAACTCGCCCTCCGGCCTTTTGCCCCCACAGAGTATTTTGGCACCCTTGCTAACCGCGTCATTAACATGACTTATGACCTTATTCAAGGCCTCTTTATTGGACATCGGGCCCAGATCTGTGCTCTTATCAAATGGATCTCCAATCTTGAGCTTCTTGGTTTCTTCCACGAACTTCTCAACAAAGTCTCTGTACATGCTTCTCTGCACATATATTCTATTGATGGAGTTGCATATCTGGCCCATGTTCCTGAATGACCTCCTAACAGCCCCCTTAACGGCCAAGTCTAGATCCGCGTCCGCGAATATTATCATCGGGGTCTGATTACCTAGCTCGAGGGTCAGCCTCTTCAGGCCTTGTGATGCAAGTGCCATTATCCTTCTACCAACCTCGGTTGAGCCGGTGAAAGTCACCTTCCTAACAAGCGGATGCGACACGAGGGCTTCACCCACATTTTTACCCGATCCTGTGACTATGTTTACCACACCTCGTGGGACCCCGGCCTCGACGAAGCATTCCACGAACTTTATAGGTGATATGGGTGTATATGATGGCGGCTTCGCGACGATCGTGCATCCAGCGGCCAGCGCTGCCCCAATCTTCCAAGATAACAGCTGGACCGGGTAGTTCCATGGTGTTATAGATGCCACCACACCAACAGGTTGCCATATGACTATACTATCATGATCTTTATCTGGTAAGGGAATGACTTGGCCGTAAACCCTGAAAACCTCCTCAGCAAAATATCTTAGAGCATAAGCGGCATTCAAAACCTCGTTCAACGCCTGTTTTATGGGCTTCCCCTGCTCCATTGTCAGATATCTCGCTATTTCCTCAGCGTGCTTCTCAACAATGTCCGCAGCTTTATGCAGTAGGTTTCTACGATCATTTAAAGAGATTTCAGACCATTCCTTAAATGCCCTATAGGCGGCTTGAACTGCACGATCCACATCCGTTGGGCCACCAGAGGGGACCTTAGCGAAAACCTCTTCCGTTGCTGGATTCACAACCCCGAAATAATCCCCATTACTAGCTCCAACCCATTCTCCATTAATTAACATAAGAAAGCGTTCCATGAAGCTCGCCCCGATATGACTATGTTATGACATGCTAATAAATATTGTGGGGCATAGATTGCAGTGTAGGATGTCTATTTCTGGGTCGAGCTTCTTGTGATATGTGCAGAAGTATTTCTTGGATAGGATGTATGCGGTTATTTCCGCGATCCTTTCTTGAATCTGGCTCTTGTCGAGTTCGTTTTTCAGTATCTTGGTGGCGAGCTCCTTAATCATTTGAGTAACATCGCTGAATCTTGTAAGCCTTATGCCAGCGCCTCTCTCGGACTTTATGTATCTTGTGATTGCTGAGCGGGATAGGTTGAGGATCCTAGCGGCATCCGCTCTGGCCATACCCCTCCTAACAAGCTCTCTCGCCAAATGCCGCCTGATGGAGGGCGCGACATATCTCGTGGCTAGCTCGAATACGTCCTTCATGGCTATAACACTAGGATCTTCTTTTTGACCCCCTCCGGGTTGTTTATGATGTCCGTGAAGTCCTCGACTATCTCGACAGTCCCAAGGAGCTTGTTCTCCTCATTCTTCACGCCGACTATCAGGACCCTAACTATCCTGTCGCCGATTTTGGTCCAGAACTCCCTATATTCGGCTTCCCCCATCTTTATGTCATCAACGACCTTCCTGACGGCAGGCTCAAGCCTCGGCGGATGGCAGTATTCGAGCCTCCTGCCAAGTATCGTTTTAGTCCTAACAAATCTCTGATGGAAGATGCTCTCTGTGAAGAACTTGACCCGATCATCAGTATTAGCATAGGTGATCTCTAGTGGAAGGGATCTAAAGAGGGCCTTTATCTCCTCGATGCTCAGAAATCCTGTTCCCAAGTCTAGATCTTCCTTGGAGCGGATCTCATATGTGTCCGGCTGGACGCCATGTGAGAGCACCATAGACCTGAACTCCTGAGGAAGCCTCTGAACCTGCTCCGGCGTTATCTCGGCCTTCAGCTGGTATGGTAGGATTGGCTCAGCATTCGTCTTCCACTTATCCTCAACCTCAACTAGGTAGCCGAGGTCATCCGCTATATCCGCTATCGCGGCCCATTCGCCCTCGGTGAAGAGTGCCCAGACCGCTGGGAAGAGGATCTTGTTCTCCCTGAAGACAAGCTCGGATGCTTCTCGTGCAATCTCTATGGCGCGGTTGGCCAGCTCATTAGCCCGCGATCTATCGAACTCGGCTTCAGCCTTCTGGATAGCATCTAGGAGCCCTCGAAGCTTGACTCTAACCTGATCCTCCCTCCCCCACATTACTCTCGGAACAGCCACTATCCCCCTCCTCTCAAGATATGGGAATAAGAGCATCTGGATCTTGCGGTAATGTAGTCTGATCTTCGCCAACTCGAGCGCGGCCTGCTTAAGGTCGGCAAGAGCTCTCTTAGCTTCATCATCACTCCCGGCCCTCAGTACCTTGGAGGCATGTAGGCCCAAGGCATCAGCCTGCCTCAATATCCACTCATTCTCCCTCATGAGTAGGTCGAGGGGATGGCCTTTTGGAACGCCCTCAAGCTCCCTAGCAACAAGATATTCCCTGAACAGCTCGACGTGAAGATCGCATAGCCTCAGTATATCATCGATCCTAACGCCCTCCATGACAAGCTGCTGCTCGATCAAGGGGATCTCAAAAGGTGATATCTGGGACAAGACGCCGCCGAAATCCTTTTTCAGTCTATCAATGCTCTCCCCGGCGTGTAGTGCCTTAAGGATCGTCTTAACAAGCTCCACCTTATCTGGAGGTAGTTTTGTTGACACGTGTCAACACCTCAAATATAGAAAGAACCGGCTCTTAATAAACGTTTCCCGCGCCAAAGATCACTCATGCATAAATTGCTATAAGAGGAGATTGGTAGCAACCTTAGCTTGGGAAATGGACGTTCCTGAAGCGATCGAAATAAGGAGATCCCATGGAGCCATTGAGCCGATTGATATATCTGACGATCTAATTGAAGACTTGGCTTATCATGCCTTGCTCACGCCCTCTTGCAATAATAATCAGCCATGTAGGTTCATCTTTGTCAGGAGCAAAGAGAAGCTTCAATGGAGCTATAATGCGCTTTCACGGGGAATATCTGTGCCAAGAACTCGTCCCCGATAATAGCCGTTGACTCGAAGCGCTAATACGACTGCGTCATTGGTGATAGGGAATACTACTTGTTCGATACCGGGATAGCTGTGGGTTTCATGATTCTGAGAGCCGCAGAGTTCGGGCTCGTTGCTCATATAATAGCTGGATATAGTCCAGAGGCGGTCAAGAAAGAACTCAACCTGCCGGAAGATGTTAACCTGATAACCCTCATAATCGTTGGCAGACACTCGAAGAAGTTGATAAAGGGGCTCCCGTCACCCCAAAGGGAAAGAGAGGAGAAGCATCCCCCTAGAAAGAGCTTCAACGAGATTGCTAAAATCATATGACGATAGAAATAAAGTAGGGTGGAATTTTAGGTCCAAGTGTGGCTAATTTGAAGCCTTAGCATCCACACAAGTATAAATCGTCATCGGATTCGGATGATAGATACTTCTCAGGATTTTTTCGGAATTCCTCCAAGCAGTACCCGCAGCAGAAATAGTATGTCCTGCCTTTGTACTCCATCTTATACGGTGTGTCCTCGCTGACCTCCATCCCGCAAACCACGTCTTTAACCAACCTATCAACCTCATTAAGAGAAATGAAATAACTATGTTATAAACCTTATGACCTCCAGCACTCAGGCCCTTATCAAGCAGAAATAAATGGGAGATGATGGGGATTAGAAATGTTACTCAGTTTGTTCGGTGGGTGATTGTTCCTGTGGTTGTGCTGCCTCCTCTTTGGGTGCTTCCTGCGGTGCAGGGGCCTCTTCCGAAGGTGGAGGTAACTCCACCTTCTTCCTCGGCCTCCGAGCCCTTCTCCTAACTTTTTTGACCTTTCTCGCCCTCTTCTTGGCAGGCTTCCGAGCTCTAGCCTTCTTACCTCTCCTACCTCTTTTCCTTCCAGGTTTCCTGCGTGCCATATCTTTCCACGAAAATTACATCGTTTACATGCTTATAATCTTTACATAATCAAGCAGTTCTTCAAAAATGTGCTACAATTACGCAATCATGGCACACTTACCCCGAGTTTCTTCATCCGCTTGATCATTGTCATAACCTTAACTTCTACGGGTTTTCCGGTTTAAGGCCTCGGTTATGAATGATTGAAGCCTCAGCTTGCACTCCCTTAGCTTACTTCTGACCTTCCTCCTTGCTCCAGCGCTCCAGTGGCCCTTCGCCTCAATCTCCTTAAACCATTTCTCAAGCGACTCTAGGGCATTCTCAAGCTCCTCCGCCTCCTCTTCCGAGACATTCCCCTTTTCGAGATTCTCCCTTATCTCGTGTAGAAACTCCTCACATTCCTCCAACAGCTCCAAGTACTCTCTATTCCTGCTTTCCCTGAATACCTCAAACAGCTCTTTAGCATACTTTCTCTTCAACGGCTTCGAGATCATAATTATCGCTCTATTGATCTCCGAGTCAAGTAATACCTCCTCGACATCCTTCTCAACCTCCTTCCTGAATGGGATTAGGCAGAGTGAGAGGTTCGGATATATCCCTCCCAAGCTCCTCAATCTTCTCCAAAGCTTAACCCTAACCCTAGATGGGAAGTTTGATGAATCATAAAGTATTATCAGAAACTTCTCAGGCATGATATCATTCCCTCAGCTTGACGCTAATAAGCCTATGCCTCACGGCAGAATGCTTAAATGTAACAGCCGTTACATCGAGGCATAAATGCGAGAGGGAAGAATGATGATGGCGATCAGCCTCCAGAAAACCGCTAACTATATTCTGAGCAGGAGGGGGAAGGATGGGGGCTACCTCTACTACCAGTATCAAGGCATCTTCGACTCCAGCGCCGAGGAGACATATTATGCAGTGAGATCGCTCAAGCTTCTAGGAATCGAACCGCCTAAACCCGAGGAGACAACAGATTTTCTTCAGAGCCTTCAAAGAGAGGATGGCAGCTATCCAAGCCTTCGAACAGCATATTTTGCCATAAAGGCCTTGGAGGAGCTCGATAGCGGGCCAAGAAAACCAAGGGAGGCAATTAATTATCTAGAATCCCAGCTTGAGAAGAATCTAGATAGGATCTCGGGAGCAGAGGCATATGCTAGTTCTGTCAAGGACATGAGACCTCTTATCGAGAATGGCGTTCTTAGGTCTTGGGATTTAACCGACAGGCTCTATATTGTTGAGATCTCCTCAGGCCTATCCCACCTGTCCATGATAAGCGAGGCATTAAACATCTTGGGACGCGATATCAATGATGGGAGGCGGCGGAGGATAATTAAAACCATCCTCTCATACATGCGGGAGGATGGAGGGTTCGGCGCATCATACTCCCTGATTGATGAGACATTTCACGCATTAAATGCTTTATATAATTTGAGATACGCGTTAACTGATCTGGGGAGGACTGTTGAATGGCTTGGAAGATGTGAGGATGAGCATGGGGGCTTTAAGCCCAACCCGGCTGTCAAGCACTCCTACCTGATCTCCGACCTGCATTACGGCCTTGAGGCCATGAGCCTGCTGAGATTATCTCCTAGATACAAAGAAGCTCATATCGAATTTGTCTTAAGGTGTTATAATGATAATGGAGGCTTTCGGGAGTCAATACATATAGGCTTATCCACGCTTGAGGCAACATTCTATGCGCTCTCATCGCTTACCATGCTTAGGGGGTTAAGGGTGTAGAATATGAGGGAGGATAGGGAGAAGGATGTGGTTTATGTCTCCCTGAAAAGCGCGTTGATGGAGGAAGGATGTCCCATATGCCTGCTCGTCTCTAAAAGAAGGGATCAGTGGATTGAGACCCTGTTTTACGAGCTTGTTACCAATAGCGAGACGAGGAGGAGGCTGAGGGAGAGGGGCTTCTGCACGCATCATCTCTGGTATATCTTGGATTATCTCGAGAAGAATTTGGGGATAGATGGGCTGGGCATCTCAATAATCCTGCATGACCTATTATCGACAAGCATTGAGCAGCTTGAGAGGATGAATGTGTCCGAGAAACGGCCTGAGTGCCTATTATGCTCAATAATCAAGGAGTATGAGAGGAATTATCTGGATTCTCTGGCCGAGTGGATTGCGACTCAGGAGTTCATGAGGCTCTTTGGTGAGGGGGATTCTGTATTCTGTCTACCTCACTTAGCGGCGCTTCTAAGAGAGATTGATAACAGGCATGGGCTAGCTATTCTGAAGATCCAATTGGAGAAGATGAGGAGGATACTTGGAAGGCTGGAGCTTTTCATTAGTAAGTCGGATTACAGATATCTGAGGGATCTGAGAGGAGAGGAGGCTAAGGCGCGGTATCTCGCCTTACAGGTGCTTGGGGGAATAAATTTATGAAGCTGCTCACCATTCTTGTGATTCATTTTTCAGGACGGAGCTAATGATTTATACAGCTCCTCTTTACCTGACTATCCTGTGAAGGAGATTTTAGAACATGTTAGGATGGCTTCTTGGGAGCTTTTGGATGAGATTGTTGAGACATTTATTGAGATTCTGAGGATTCCGGCTATAAGTCCCTCGGCTGGCGGCCGTGGCGAGCTTAGGAGGGCTGAGAGGCTTCAATCCATTCTATCGGAGTTTGGGATTGAGCGGGTGAGGAGGGTGGATGTCCCCGATGAGAGGGCTGAGGGTGGTGTTAGGCCGAATATTATCGCGGTCTTGGAGGGTGAGGATTCCAGTAAGACCCTCTGGCTGATAGCTCACATGGATACCGTTCCAGAGGGCGATGTAAGGCTCTGGGAGACGGATCCATTCGAGCCCGTGATCAGGGATGGGAGGATATATGCGCGGGGCGCAGAGGATAATGGCCAAGCGATTGCCTCAATGCTCCTAGCCGCGAGGATACTCAGGGAGCTGGGCCTGAGGCCGAGAGTCGATCTAGGGCTCGTCTTCGTCTCCGATGAGGAGGCTGGCAACAAGTATGGTTTGGAGCAGCTGGTCAGGATGGGGATATTCAGGAAGGACGATGAGGCGCTTGTCTTGGATTATGGCTCCCCGGATGGCTCGGAGATGGAGATCGCGGAGAAGCATATGCTCTGGCTTAAGTTCATGGTGCGCGGCGTCCAAGCCCATGCAGCATTCCCGCATCATGGGATAAATGCTCATAGGATTGGAGCGCGGCTTCTCCTAACCCTCGACGAAATCCTGCATGAGAAGTTCCATGAGCATGATGAGCTATATATTCCACCCGTCTCCACCTTCGAGCCCACCAAGAAGGAGCTGAACGTGGAGAACGTGAACACTATTCCCGGCATCGACGTCTTCTATTTCGACTGCAGGGTTCTGCCGAGATACTCCCTTGACGATGTCTTATCAACTGTTAGGGAGGTTTGCGGAAGATTTGAATCCATGTATGGTGTAAGGATCGAGGTTGAGGGGGTCTTTAGGTGGGATTCTCCTCCACCCACGCCGTCGAGCGCGAATGTTGTCAGAAAGCTCTCGGAAGCCCTTAAGGTCTCTAGAGGCGTGAATGCTAGGCTCATAGGTATTGGAGGCGGAACATGCGCGGCTCTCCTAAGAGCTCAGAATATCCCAGCCGTCGTCTGGTCAACCCTAGATGGCATGGCCCATAAGCCAAATGAATACTGCAGGATCGAGAATATTCGAAAGGATGCCGAGACGCTCGCAGTTCTCTCGCTCATTATCTAGCTCGGCCTCCTACCACCCCTCCAGATCGGCGGATATGTGCCCCTCTCCATTATCACGCGCTCCGTGTCCACGGCTATGCCATGATCCCTCTCAAGAATTTCCTCGGCATCCATTAGGCTTCTCCCGATAGCAACGAGCTCGCTCTTAAGCGTCATGATTGCGACTGGCGCATCTCTCCTAACAGTATTCTCGACCCTGGCCACGCCGACGACCGCGAGATTTGCTCCATGGCATATCGCATCAACAGCGGTATCGAGTATGAAGACCTTGGGCATATACTCCACGGCCTCCTCGACAGGTCTTAGAATATCCCTTAGGCGACCCTCATTCCCGCTCTCCCTGTACTCCATTAGCGCAGCGTAGAGATCCAGTAGCGTGTAGGCCTTTTCCTCGACGAATGGGCCAGCTCTAGTTCTCCGAAGCTCCTGCATATGGGCGCCGCATCTCAGGTATAGACCGATATCCCTGCATAGCCTCCGGATATATGTCCCGCCCGAACAGGCGACCTTCATCAACACATTTCTCCCAATCCTCTCAATGAGCTCTATCCTATAGATAGTCCTGGTCCTAATTCTCCGCGCGACGCTCGACCTCACGGGCGGGACTTGATATATCTCGCCCGTGAAGAATCTTAGCGCCCTTTCGAGATCCTCGTCCGAGACATCGTCATGGAGTCTCATGAGGCAGACATACTCCTTCCCGCCGCCCATAACCGCCCCAGCACACTTTGTTGCTTCATCAACCAATATCGGGAGAACGCCCGAGACTGCTGGGTCGAGTGTTCCGCCATGACCAGCCTGCCTAGCGCTGAGAAGCTCTTTCACAGTAAATGCTACCTCATGGCTCGTCGGCCCACGAGGCTTATCTACATTAACTATA
The DNA here is from genome assembly GCA_964637915.1 of uncultured Nitrososphaeria archaeon. GTDB lineage: Archaea > Thermoproteota > Nitrososphaeria_A > Caldarchaeales > Wolframiiraptoraceae > Wolframiiraptor. The sequence goes on from CAZWXN010000005.1 coordinate 23,976, forward strand.
CAGGCCCTAAGAAGCTTCTCAAGAGGCCTCTCATATGGCGGACATCCATAGCTCGGATCACTCTCAGCATCAACCCTAACCAGTATCTCGCGCTCAATCTCCCAAGGAGGCTTAACGGCCTCGAAGATCATCCACGTGGAGATTATCGCCTTAGCTCAAAAAGGCTTCGCCTAGGCCAGCGCCTCCAGCTCCACCTTAACCTTGGCCTTCATGTATTCTATTAGGCCAGCTGCCTCCAGAGTCTTCATCACCTCCTCGTCGCTAGCGCCTCTCTTGATCTCTATCTTATGAGGCGTGAATGCAAGATGCCTCACGTTAGCCCTCCTCCGCCGGACGCCCGTCAACTCCTTCGGCCCGGTCACGAGCACGAAGTTCTTATCAATCACATCAACTATCACGCACTTCTTCCCCGCCTCCCTACCCGAGACCTTCACAGCTATCCGGCCTATCTCCTCGATCATACCCGCCCTAAAGCGGGCTAAAAATCACTATTTATGAATTGCCAGAAGCCCCCAGAAGAAGGCTATAAAAGGCAATTCTCTCCAGCCCACTCACTCCAGACAACCATTACTCAATTACTATGTGGATAACAGGTATATTGCCGCTATTGCGAGCGCGATTCCTGCGATCCTCTTAAATGTGATCACATCGCCCAAGTCATAAAGCATCGCCACCATGGCGACACATATCAGAACGCCCGAGAGAAATGCGTAGATGGCGATATGCCAGTTTAGAGATATTCTCCACCCCTCCAGAAAACACCCTAGAAGGATGATCGTTGTAAATGTTGCCAAAACCTCTACAGCATAATAGCTGACTGGTGATGGGCTTGGAGAGATACCCTTTTTCCTGAAAAATCACGAAGACCTATGCAGGTAAAGGCCGCCAATGCAAATAATATCTTAGTCTTAGGGATTTGAAACATGCTTAGTGCTTCGGGGCTCAGCGATTTATATTTTGCCCGCCAGCTATTCGCATATTATGATGCTCAGCGATACTACTTCCTGAGCTTTGCTAGGCTGAGTATCTGCTCGGGCCTCAGCACCGAGATGCCAGTATATGCTCCGATAACCTCTATCAATACTATCCAGTCGGGATTCTTCAAGTCAACCCGCCTATTAACATTCTTCGCGGCCGCCTCTATTATCTCGGAGCTCGAAAGCGATGTATGCCTCTTCTCGATTGTTATCCTGAAGCTCTGCCCCTCTGGGATCTTTGATGAGACCCTCTTAACAGCCTCAGCTATCATCTCGAGATTCGACTCAACTACCTCCTCTATCGGGATTATCCTCATTAGGCTTCCAACCCTCCAAGGCTCCTCCTCAGCAATCACCCTAACCCTCTCAATAACCTCGAATGGATCGAGACTAGTCCTCGCCGTCAATAGGCCCGAGATGCTCGTCATCGAGACCTGGGGCTCACTATCGCCGAGAAACCTTAGCAGATCCTCGAGTTCTATCGCCGCGAGATTCTCCATCCCCCTAGCGGTCGTAACTATGAGATTGAACCTCCTCACCACGATAAGCAGAAACTCATCTCAACATATAAAGATGCAAGAAGGATGGGCCGGAGATCCAAGTAGATGGCAGCCTCATGCCTCCGGGAGAGGTGTTAGCTCCATGTTAGGGGTGTTTAGCCAGATTCCACGCGCCCTGCACTCCTCTACAGCTTCAGGATGAGCCCATAAGGCATAAAATGCCTTAACCACCCTGCCCCTCAACAGCTCCGGCTCATGCTGTATTATTGTCTCCAGCTTCTTCTCAAGCACCTTAACATGTCTCGGGGCAAGCCTCGTTTTAGCCTCACCGATGATTGTCATCCCATCATTGGATCCATAGATATCCAGCTCGATATATGGCCTGACAAGTGGGCTGAGCTTGATCATGATACCGTGCTGCCTAAGCCTTAGCTCTATCATCGACCTAGCCTCATCCTCAAGCAAGATACTAACCTCCTGTATGTGACGAAGAGCATATCGTAATGCCCTCCACATCCTCCTCTGCTCATCAGCCAGCCTAGCAACAGCCTCTTCCAACCTTTTCTGGCCCTCAGTTAATCTCACGACAGCTTCTCTAAGCTCGGCCTGCCCACGCCTAAGATCCTCCAAGCCTATAAGACCGGCGACCGCGTACCTGAACTCCTCATCCTCTCTTAGAAGCCTTAGAATCCTCGATTTCAAGTTCGCCCTAGAGCCCATTCCCGTCTCGGAGAAAGACTCATCTAATTTATAAGGAATCTCTACCACCGCTCAAGACACTTCACATATTAAGCCATTCAAGGAGGATGATTATGTGATGTGTTTAGATTTCTGGGACTATGCCTGGTATTCTTGGGAATGGCTGAACCTCTGCGACGTGCCGCGCTCCAACGATATATGCTATGAAACGCTCTATTCCGAGGCCGGCTCCAGCTGATGGTTTTAGGAGGCCCTCCCTGGCGAGGTCAAGCAGGATCTTGTAGCTTGACTTATCCAAGCCATCTCGCTCAAGCTTCTTTACGAGCTTCTCATACTCGTATTCCCGCTCGGCTCCCGAGATCACCTCACCATATCCCTCGGGGAGTATTAGGTCATAGTTTCTCCACTCGCCGGTCTCAAAGTCCTCATAATCATAGAATTGTCTTGGGATTCCTGTCACCCAGATCGGGTCCTCGATCACCCTTGAGACCTCATCCTGCCATGATGTGCCATACTTCTCCTCGAGCTCGCTCATCTTATAGACCTTAAATGGTGTTCGCGGAATCCTCAACTCCCTCCCTAAACCCTCCAGCTCGCGGGAGAGATGCTTCCTCACATGTTTTATCGACTCTGTTATGAGCTCCTCGTATATCCTGAAGATGTCCTGCATTTTAGCATGCGCCACCTCGACCTCGAATTGCGTGAACTCGTAAAGGTGTCTTCCGGTCGCCGCTCTATCCCTCTTCTCTATCCTTATGTTTGGTGATAGGATGAATATCTTCTCCGGGCCGAGGGAGACGAGGACCCGCTTATGAACTATCATGCTCTGCATCGCCGAGACTTTCTCGCCATATATCTCGACCTCGATTTTCTTCTCTATGCTGAATTCCGGGTCGGGCCAGAGCGGGTCCGTGGACTTTGAGAGGATGACTGGGAGTATCCAGTAGAAGCCCTTCTCGAGAAGGCGCTCCACCATGACCCTGAGTACCTCTGTCTGGATTCTGAGGATCGCCATCTTTCGGCCGCTCATCGGCTTCCTCAAGTCAAGTTCCTCGAGCATTAGTCCCCTCATCCAACGCTCTGTGATCGAGTTAAGAGCAGTATATTTGTCTTTTTAACGGGCATATCCGTCAGCTGGATGAGGGGTGCGGGCTTGCTTATCTTCTTTCCCGACCATCTGCCGGCATACCCGTTAGCGAGAGCGTTATAGGCTCGAGGTTCTTCATAATACTTGTCGATGAGGGAGCGGTTGAAGGGGTTCTCGAAGCTGATGAGCATTAAGCAGGCTCGGGAGATTCTGAGGAGCAAGATTACGCATAGGATAGTGGAGGTTGAGGAAGTTGAGCTTGTCGCGGCTACTGGCAGGGTCTGCGGCGAGGATATCAGGGCGCCTATGGACTCTCCGGCATATGATAGGAGCGCTGTTGATGGCTATGCTGTCGTGGCCGAGGATACTTTCGGCGCCTCTCCCACGAATCCCGTGGAGCTTAAGCTCGTCTATAGGATTGAGCTCGGCGCAGATCCATCATGTCTACCGGAGATTAGGAGGGGTGAGGCGGCTGAGATCCCGACCGGCGGGCCTATACCAAGGGGCGCGAACGCCGTCATCCCCCTCGAGCACGCCAGGAGAATTAATGGCCGCTTGGAGGTGTATGAGCAGGTGCGGCCGCTTCAAAACATCTCTAGAAGGGGTGAGGATTATCGGAGTGGCGAGATTGTCTTGAGGAGGGGCTGGCTTATCAAGCCATGGTATATCGCGGCTCTAGCGTCACTTGGCTTCAGGAGCTTGAGAGTTGTTAGGAGGCCGCGTGTCGCCATCCTCTCATCGGGTGGGGAGCTTGTCGAGCCGGGTGAGAGACTCGCTCCAGGCAAGGTGTATAACTGCACTAAGCCCATGATATGGGCTATGCTCGCATCCTATGGCGCTGAGCCGATAGACTTGGGCATTGTCCCAGATGATGTTGACATTATTTCCGAGAGGGTTTCGGATGGGCTGGCGATTTCTGATGCCGTAATAGTTACTGGTGGCACAAGTGTTGGGGAGCGGGATCTAGTCCCGGAAGCCGTCTCGAGGATCGGCGAGATCGTGGTTCATGGGCTCGCGATAAGACCCGGCAAGCCTATGGGCTTCGCGATGGCCTCTGGCAAGCCGATATTCATGCTCTCAGGATTCCCCGTCGCGGCGCTGATAGGCTTTCAGGAGCTGGTCATTCCAGCCCTAGAACACATGCTTGGGTGCAGGTTCGATCCACCTCCAAGGATAAGTGGGAGGCTTATTAGAAGGGTGGCATCACCGCCGGGGATCAGAACATATGTCAGGGTTAGGGTCTTCAAGGGCGCTGATGGAGAAGTCTTGATAGAGCCGCTGAGGGTTACCGGCTCCGGCATACTCTCAACACTCACTCGCGGAAATGGCCTGCTCATCATCCCAGAGGAGCTTGAGGGCCTTGATGAGGGCTCCGAGGTTGAGGTCATCCTCCTCTCACCAATCTTCGAAGGTGAGAAGACTTGAGAAAGATCTTCCACGAGCTTCCAACACTTCGAGAGGCTCTTGAGCGCGTTCTCGAGGAAGTCTCCCCTCTCAGGGCCGAGGAGGTGACTCTAGATGATGCTCTCGGCAGGGTCTTGGCATCTGACGTTTATGCGATGATCGATTCCCCACCATTCGATAGATCTCTTGTTGATGGTTATGCTGTTAGGGCTGAGGATACTTATCAGGCGGATGAAGAAAACCCCGTGGAGCTTAAGCTCGTCGGCAGAGTTGATGTGGGCGAGAGGCCGTGTGCAACGATACATGAGGGCGAGTGCGCCGAGATCTCGACGGGCGCGCCGATACCGCGTGGCGCGAACGCCGTTGTCATGGTCGAGTATACGAGCCAGTCAGGGGATAGAGTGAGGATCTTCAGGGCTGTTAGGCCCGGCGAGAATATAGCCCAAGTGGGCTCAGACATCTCCGCGGGAGACCTCGTGCTAAGGAGGGGTAGGATGCTGACCGCGAGGGAGATCGCCGCGCTCGCTGCTCTCGGATATTCTAAGGTCATGGTGTATAGGAGGCCGAGCGTCGCGGTCTTCTCGATTGGGAGGGAGCTCGTTAAGCCGGGGCAGCCGCTGGAGCTCGGGAAAATATACGACGTCAACGGCTACTCTATTCTGGGCCTTCTCGCAGAGCTCGGCCTCACCGCAACATTCAAGGGAATACTGCCTGATGATGAGGAAATAATTCTCAGGAGTCTCAAAGAGGCGTTGAAGGAAAATGATGTTGTGATAACCTCAGGCGGGACATCAGCCGGCCTTGGAGACCTAACCTATAGGGTCATCGAGAAGCTCGGGAGGATAATCGTTCATGGGGTAAGGGTTAAGCCTGGGAAGCCGACGGTATTCGCGATCACGCCTGATGGTAGGCTCTTGATCGGGCTACCTGGCTTCCCGCTATCCGCCATGATGATCTTCATCTCCCTGGTTAAGCCGATATTATTGAGACTCATGGGCGCTGATGCGGAGGAACCTGATACCATTCAAGCCGAGGCGGCATTTAGGCTGAACCTCGGCGGAAGAACCCACCTAATACCCGTGCATCTCGTCGAGACCTCTAAAGGTCTTAGGGCTTATCCGATGCTGGGGAACTCGGGTTCAACCTCAGCACTACTCGATGCCGATGGATTCATAGAGGTGCCCGGCGAGAAGCAGTATCTCGATGAGGGCGAGGTCGTGGAGGTCAGGCTCCTCAGGAGATATAGGCCTCCGAGCGCTGTGATTATTGGGAGCCATTGCCCCGCGCTCGACCTGCTGATAGACGCGGCCGGCTTGAGGAATATCAAGATGATAAGCGTCGGCTCCCTCGGCGGGTGGCATGCGCTGAAGAGGGGTGAGGCCGACATCGCTGGAACGCATCTCCTCGATGAGGAGACCATGAGCTATAACATCCATATGCCAAGGAGGCTCGGGCTCGAGGATGAGGTCGAGATATACGGCGGCTACATCAGGGAGATAGGATTCATAACGGCTCCGGGCAACCCGAAGAATATCGAGGGCTTTGAGGATCTGCTAAGACCCGATGTCGTCTTCGTCAATAGGGTTCCCGGATCCGGGATAAGGACCTTCACAGATCTCCAGCTTAGGAGGCTTGGGGTAGTTGATCCGGAGAGGAGGATAAGGGGCTACACGTATCAGGTGAGGACTCATACGGCGGTCGCAGCCGCCATCGCTCAGGGAAGAGCTGATGTGGGGATCGCAATCGGATACGTAGCCAAGATCTATGGCCTCGAATTCATACATCTCGCGGATGAGAGATTCGACCTCGCCGTCCGCAGGGATAGGCTATACAAGAGCTCCATTAAGGCGATTCTCGAGGCGCTGGGAAGCAGAAGCTTCGCCGAGAAACTGAACAAGCTACCACACTACAGGATTACGGATGAAACTGGGCACAGGATCTACCCCTAGGAAAAGGATCTGTGAAGGGAAGTAAAGACTTTTATATATAGCTCTAACATTACTTTTCCATGACATCTATTAGTGGTTATGCGAATAAGATAGCTTGGGTTGATCTCTCGGAGAAGCGCGTTGAGTATCTGGAAGTTGATGAGGATGAGGCTGTGAAGTTTATTGGTGGGAGAGGCCTTGGTGGAAGACTTCTCCTAAAGCATGCTGTTGGCAAGGATCCCTTATCACCCGAGAACATTCTAGCGATAATGGTCGGCCCAATGACCGGCAGCGACGCCCCCCTCTCAAACAGGATCGCCGCTGTCACTCGGTCTCCTCTAACAGGTGCATTCGCCGATAGCCATTGTGGCGGATACGCTGGTCCGGCGCTCAAGCTCTCGGGCTTCGATGGCGTGGTGCTTGCCGGCGCATCTGATAATCCGGTTCTACTCGTCGCCAAGAATGGTGCGATCTCAATCGAGGATGCGAAGGCGCTCTGGGGCAAGACCACATTTGACGCATACCAGTCGATTAAGAGGAGGTATGGCGCGGAGGCCGTGTTCTATGGCATAGGGCCGGCTGGGGAGAACATGGTGAAGTTCGCGAACATTATGCATTTCAGCAGGTTTGCTCCCGGTGGTAGGGCTTCTGGGAGATGTGGCACGGGAGCCGTGATGGGGAGCAAGAGGGTTAAGGGGCTTGTCATGCTCCCCGACCTAAAGAAGAAGCCTCGGCCGGCAAATCCTGACGAGTTCAAGAAGGCGATTGAAGACTCGCTTACGAGAATCAGGGAGAGCAGTGTAACAAGCCCTGGGAAGGGCGGCTTATCCGTCTATGGGACATCAGTCCTTGTGAACGTGATCAACGAACTGGGGGCATTTCCAACGAGAAATGCGAAGCAGACGATGTTCGAGGAGGCATACTATATCTCGGGAGAGAACCTCCGTGGAACGATTCTGAGAAGGCAATGGACATGCTTCATGTGCCCGGTAGCCTGCAAGAGGGAGTCTGAGGTCAAGGATGGGAAGTTCAAGCATGAGAGCGAGGGGCCCGAATATGAGACTGTCTGGGCTCTCGGAGCCATGACGGGGCTCGGCCACATAGAGGCGGTATCATACCTGAACTATCTCGCAAACGCCTATGGCCTCGACACAATAGAGCTTGGAAACACCCTCGCCGTCGCGTGCGAAGCCTCTGAGAGAGGTCTGATAAAGGATTCTGTGAAATGGGGCGATGCCGATGCCTTTATAGAGCTCATCAAGAAGATTGCTTACCGCGAGGGTGAGCTCGGCAATCTGCTGGCTGAGGGAGGGGCGAATGCTGCTGAGAGGCTTGGCGCTCCCGAGATCTCCATGTCGGTGAAGAAGCTGAGTATACCAGCGTATGACCCGAGAGGCGCTAAGGGCATGGGGCTCACATACGCGACATCGAATAGGGGGGCCTGCCACCTAAGGGCCTACACCATCTCCTCCGAGGTACTCGGCATACCATATAAGACAGATCCACTAGCATATGATGGCAAGGTGGATGTCGTGATATACTTCGAGAGGCTGTTCGCGGTCTTAGATAGCATGACGTTCTGCAAGTTCAGCAGCTTCGCGATGACGAAGGAGGATTACGCCGCCCTCTACTCTGGGCTAACCGGGAGAGAAGTCACGCCGGATGACCTGGACAAGATAGGGGAGAGAATCTGGACGCAGGAAAGATACTTCAACCAGCTTCACGGCTTCTCCCGGAAGGACGATATACTGCCGAGGAGGTTCTTCGAGGAGCCGTCATCTCACGGCCAAGTCTATGATAGGGAGATGTTCGAGAAGATGCTCGACGAATACTATCGGAAGCATGGATACGATCCCGATGGAAGGGTTCCCGAGGAGATCCTGAAGAGCCTTGGAATAATCTAGCCTTCTCCACTCCCCAATTTTTATTTTATTTTTCCGCAGGCGAGGCAGCTTGGATTCCTCTTGATCTCTATTGTGTAGAAGGAGAGATCCATTCCATCTATTACTATGAGCTTTCCTATCGCTGGTTCGCCGAGCCCGGTGATGACCTTTATCGCCTCTAGGGCCTCAAGAGCGCCGACTATCCCTGGAAGAGGCCCTAGAACCGGGATCTTATCATGCTCAGCGGGCTCATGTGGTATTAGGCATCTTAAGCACGGCCCCCTGCCCGGGATTATCGTCATCAGCCTACCCTCGGCCCCATATATCGCGCCGTGAATAAGCGGCTTCCCTAGCTCTATACACGCATCATTAAGGATGAACCTAGTCCTGAAGTTGTCGAGGCAGTCCACCGCCAGATCAGCATTCGATAGCATCTCTCTGACGTTTCCCTCCGTCAGCCTCTCCCCTAAAGCCTCAACCTCGATCTCCGGGTTCAGCTCTCTGAGACGCTTGGCGGCCACATCGACCTTCCGCCTTCCTATGTCGCCAGTATCATAGAGTATCTGCCTATTCAGGTTGCTGAGCTCCACGTAGCCGTCATCGATTATTCTTAGGAGGCCGACGCCGGCCGAGGCGAGGTAGAGAGCTGCAGCGGATCCAAGGCCGCCAACGCCGACGACTAGGACCCTGGATCTCTTCAGTTTTAGCTGGCTCTCAGCACCGAATCCGAGAAGCCTTAGCTGCCTATCATACCTCTCAAGCTCCTCGGGCGATAGCTTATCCTCCTGCGACCGGCGGTATGAAGGCGACTGAGTCCCCATCCCTCAGCCTAGTCCTTAAACCATTTAAATATGTTATCTCCCTACCATTAACTAGGATCTTCACGTTCGGGTTCTCGCCCACGAGCTTACTGACATCAAGCTTGGAGCCATATTGCTCCCTAAGCTTCTCCAGCAGGTCCTCAATAGTCGAGCCTTCGGGGAGCTCGAGATATAGCATCCCGGTTCCGCCGAATATCTCCCGGAGGGTGGCGAAGGACTTGACTATTATCCTCAAACTACTCCTCCACGAGACCCACGGCATTTCCAAGATTTATCCATTTAAACCATATTTGCTTAGGCCTTCACCCACTCCACCCCGAGATCCTTGAGGATTGATAGTAGGAGGTCGCGGTCCTGCCCCCTCAACCCCTTCCAGTCTATGACCGCGAGCCTAGGATTTTCAATAGTCTTCTCGAGAGCCTGCTCGACCATCAGTCTATCGATGGGCATGGCGTATTTCGGGCACATGTGGCCGAAGGAGTATTCGCCAGCTAGAGCGAGCCTTGTGAATGATGGCGCATAATGTCCTCCGCCGAATCCTATGGCGGGCGGCGGCCCGGAACATGTCTCGCAAGCCGCGATGCATGCCCTAGCCACAGCCTCGATGGCTCTTTGATCCGGCTCCTCCGATGGTCCCCCTGCCTCGACGAAGATCGTCGGAACCGATGTGGCTGGACCATGATGCGTGACCTCCAGACCGACGCTCCATCCCTCGAGCCCGAGCTCCGAGACCGCGCCATGAAGCGCCCATAAAGCACCATATAGGGCCATGGCGCTTGTCGGCGATAGAGTTCTCGGAAGACCTCCCACAAGCGCCTCATCACCCCAGTTGCCAACTGGATGTGTTAGGAGGGCTCTCACCCCGGCCTCAGACCTATGTGATGAGGCGACGACTTGGAGCTCGGGCCTCAAGTCCTCCCCCAGCCCATTCACATGTACATGTTTCTCAGCTATCACCCTGAGAAGCATATCTCCCCTGGCATAGAGCCTATCCCCGATAGGCTTGAAGCCATACTCCTCGATCAAGAGCCTTCCAGCTAGCATCGAGGTTGGATCGGCCTCCGAGACTACTATCAGCTTCAATCCCCCTCACCCGAGGGATGAGTAACAGATTTTCCCAGAATTCCTCTAAAATATTGCTTCCCTAACCCCCTCACCCAATCTAGCCAAGACCCACCACCTGAATCACAGTCAGCCATAATAATGTCTTCCTTTTCATCATGTCTCAAAATATTTTGCAAGATGATTCTTGGACAGGCATCTTTATTCACCTTCGCCCGGAGGTGGCGGCAATCCTCCTAGAGGCAATTCTTCATCTAAAGGCGGTGGAAGTGATGTCATGGTGATTGTCCTCGTTGAGGTAGATGTAACGGTCGTTGTAATGGTTTGCGTGGTTTTTGTCGGGGCTTATGCTCGTCATAGTTATGAGGATAAAGGTAGCCTCCATTTTTGTGGACGTTTGAGTGAGCGTCGTCGGACTCATGATACTATCAATCGCTTCCATGCCAGTCACAGTTACCCTGACTGTTTCAGATAAGGTTTCTGTTGATATAACTGTATGAGTAACGTCGTTGGGCTGAAGATAGTAGTGCTCCTTATTAAATTCCTGCTGGCCAGCTTTTGCCTACATCTTTCTACCAAGGCTTAAGCCCGATTCACTTTTTCATGGGTAAGATTTTAAACTGTTTTATTGCCTTTTTAGGCTTAAGGCTGGATGAGGTTTAGGGCCGTTAGGAGGCCGTTGATATGTAGTCCGGTTGCTAGGCAGATTCTTGAGGGCAGGCGCCGCGGCCTTAGAAGTGTTAGGACGTCGCTGGATCTTGGGAGGAGCTATGTGGAGGTCGAGCTCCTCGATTATGGCATACGCTATGATGATGTGGAGCTTAGCTGGGATAACATCAGCCTCGCCTGCTCCCGGGAGAGGGATATCTACATGATCGAGGGCGGGGAGCTTATATCGCTCTCAATAGCCTCGGAGCATTTTTACAAGCTCGTCCTCGTCAAGTGGGGTAAGCCGCCGACACTCGAGATAGATGGCATACACATGCATAGGATTCTCGATGTTACGCCTGATGTTGACTCGGAGATGAAGGTGGCTCTCCTAGGGAATATCAGGTGCTGGAGGGTTCTTGATGTCTGCACGGGGCTCGGATACACGGCGATAGCGGCGCTGAAGAGGGGCGCATGCTCGATCCTGACCATAGAGAAGGATGAGAATGTGTTGAGGCTCGCCGCCCTCAACCCATGGTCGCGGGAGCTTGAGGATGATCGGATTGAGCTTGTGCTTGGCGACGCATTCGAGGTCTTGGACGAGTTTGAGAACGAGTTCGATGCCGTGATCCATGATCCCCCGAGGATACCCCTGGCAGGGAGCCTCTATAGCTTGGAGTTCTACATGAAGCTGGCCAGGGCCCTCAAGCCCGGGGGAAGGATCGTGCACTATGTCGGCCAGCCGGGAATCCATAGGGGTAAGAGGGTTTGGAAGGGGGTTCTCGAGAGGCTTAGGCAGGCTGGATTCGATGCAAGCTATGATAAGAGGTCTCGATGTGTCTATGGTAAGAAACGCTAATAGAGGCGGTTATCGGGATTCTGCCGGATATGCCGAGAGAGATCATCGGGCATGGAACTTGGATGGATAAGGTGGCTGCTGAGCTTATTGAGAGGGAGAAGAGGCTTGGCAGGAGCCTAGATATGATAAGAACTGAGAGCGGACTCGGGGCTTCAGGGATACCGCATGTGGGCAGTATGGCGGATGCCGTGAGGGCTTATGGTGTAACCCTTGCCCTGAGAGAGCTTGGATACAACTCCGAGTGCATAGCATTCACCGATGATATGGATGGTCTTAGGAGGGTTCCAGCGGGGATGCCGAGAGAGCTCGAGGAGCATCTCCTCAAGCCCGTCTCATTGATCCCGGACCCGTATGGCTGCCACGAGTCGTTCGCCACGCATATGAGCGGTATGCTGAGGGATGGGCTTGATAAGGCTGGGATAGAGTGCAGATACATGTCGGGCAGGCGGGCCTACGCCTCCGGGCTTCTAGCCGAGCAGATACACATGATCCTGCTAAATGCTAGGAGGATTGGGGAGAAGATCGAGGAGCTAACAGGCCAGACGAAGTTCAAGCAGATTCTTCCATATTTCGCGGTATGCAGGAATTGTGGAAGGATATACACTACGCAGGCCTATGAGTATGATCCCGGGAGGAGGGTTGTAAAGTATAGGTGTGTTGGTGTGGAGGTTAGGGGGAGATGGTTTGAGGGCTGCGGATATGAGGGCGAGGCTGATATTAGGAGGGATGATGGCAAGCTCGCCTGGAAGACGGAGTTCGCCGCGAGGTGGGCCGCCCTAGACATAAGGTTTGAGGCATATGGAAAGGATATCGCGGACTCCGTCAAGGTGAATGACTGGGTCTCGAGGGAGGTTCTGGGATTCGAGCCCCCGATGCACGTGCGGTATGAGATGTTCTTGGATGCGTCGGGTAGAAAGATCTCGAAATCCCTTGGCAACGTCTTCACGCCCCAGCTCTGGTATAGGTATGGGACGCCTCAGAGTCTTCTCCTTCTGCTCTTCAAGCGGGCTATCGGAACCCGGGTGCTAACACTCCAGACGATACCCAAGCTCATGGATGAGCTGGACTACTTGGAGGACGTATACTTCGACAGGGTTAGGGTGGATAATGAGCTGGAAAGGGCTAGGCTTAAGGGATTATATCTCTACTCCCATCTCCTGAGGCCTCCTGAGAAGTCGTCACCGCACATACCGTATTCGCTGATCGTGGAGCTGGCTTTGGTCGCGCCGGAGGGGAGGGAACTCGAGTTTATCATGGCTAGGCTCCGGAAATATGGCTACGAGCTTGACGAGAGGGCCATGGAGAAGATCAGGCTCGCGATAAACTATGCAAGAGATCTGGGCGCGGTTGAGAGGAGGCCTGTTGAGCTATCCGAGGAGGAGAGGAGGGCGATCATGGAGCTTATCAGGCTTATTGAGGCGGCGCAGAGCGCTGATGAGACCCAGTCAGCGATCTTCCAAGCGGCGAGGAGCGTGGGCTTAGATCCGAAGGAGTTCTTCAAGAAGCTGTATTTGATATTCTTGGGTAGGGAGAGCGGCCCGAGACTCGGTCCCTTCCTCTGGGACTTGGGGAAGAATAGGGCGCTGGAGATTCTCTGCTCGAGCCTTCAGCGAAAATAAATACTTATATAATGGGCGATAAACAAGATGTCGTCCAAAAGGAGTCGTAAAGGAAATGAGTGAATTGGTAAAGATAGGCCAGTTAAACCCGCGCTCTAGAAACGTAAACCTAATCGCGAAGGTTGTCAGCAAGTCGCCGGAAAGGGTTGTCTCATCGCAATATGATCAGAAGGAACATAGGCTTAGTGAGGCCCTTATAGCTGATGAGACGGGAGCGATAAACCTGATCCTCTGGGATGATAAAATAGACGATGTTAGAGAGGGCTCGACAATTAAGGTGACAAACGGCTTCATCAAGCTCTTCAAGGGGAAGATGCAGCTTAACTTGGGGCGATACGGGTCAGTCGAGGAAGTCGATGAGGTCATAGAGGAGGTAAATCTCAATAACAACCTTTCTGAGACCACCCAGCCTCAGATGAGATTCGGCGAGAGAAGGCCTCCAAGGCGGTTCAGGCGAAGATAGCCAGTAAAGGCAGGGTTCCGGGCCTCCTGGCGAAACCACTATTTTTATATCTTATTTCAAGCTGATAGGATCACGTGGTAGAAGATCTGAGCAGCGAGGATTTTGAATTGATAGTCGCTGAGAGCCCGCAGATCGAGATCCCTCTTCCGCGTGAGAAGCTTCTCTCCTTCATCAAGCTAGCTGAGGATCTTAGCTGGAATAAGGCGAGGGTTAAGCGCTATGTCACAACAGCTCTAAGATTGAGAGAGCTTGAGAAACGTTATGGGAAAAGCTATGCAGCCCTAGTTAGGGCCTATGAGAAGCTCGTAAGCGATGAGGTCAAACTCAGATACTCCATCGAGCAGCTCATGGAGAAGCGTAGGCAGATGGAAGAGGACTTCAAGCTATACATGGAGCAGTATAAGCTGACCTTAGAGGCTGTTCAGAGCGTTGGAAAGCTCGTCGAGGCACTAAAGATGAGGGGCCTTGATCTAACCGACCTCGAGAAGACCTTGAAGGCCCTGAGCTTCATGAAGGAGGCAGGATATGATGTCGATGAGATCGTGAATAGGTTGAAGAATATCGAGAGCTATGAGACCTCGATCAAGGAGCTTGAGAAGATGATCGAGGAGATGGAAAAGAACCTTGAGAATCTCGAGAATGAGAAGAAGAGGCTTCTCAGGGAGATTGAGGAGATACATGGGCTATCTGGGGATCTGGATGACTTGAGGAAAGCGCGGGAGGCGCTGGAGGAGAGCATTAAGCAGGCTGAGGCGGAGCTCAACGAGATATCTAAGAGGCTGGAGAGCGCTAGATCGGAGCTCGAGACACTCACCGGATATAGGGCCTCATTCGAGGAGATGCGCAGGATGCTCGATGAGCTTGAATCCGAGGTGAATAGGCTTAGGGCTGAGAGGGAGTCGCTCCAGAATGAGGTTGCGCAGCTTCTTGGAGCGCGGAATGAGATAGGGGAGATTAGGAGGAGGCTTGAGGAGGAGCGGGCGAGGCTCGCGGCCATCGAGAAGGAAATCGGGGATAGGCAGTCCTATCTCGAGATACTGGAGGGCGAGCTCGCGGCCGCCTACTCTATCCTCAAGCTCTTCACAGAGCCGGGCGGCGTCGAGGTGGAGGATCTCGAACCCCTCGTCACACATCTCCAGAGGATCTTGAAGATTAGGAGGGGTGAGCTCCCGGCCCTGAAGCCCCTTGAGCCCCACATACTAAACAAGGTTAAGGAGGATCTAGCATCGCTGATTATACCCTATGTGAGGGGCGAGTTTGTTCCCAAGAAGGCCTTCGACCAGCTTGAGAAGGAGGTTAAGAGATTGAGAGAGGAGAATGAGGCTTTGAGGGAGGAGCTAGAATCCCTCAGGAAGCTCTTGGAGGCCAGGCTGCCAGCCGCACCAGCCGAGCAACCGAAGCCATTTCTCGAGGCGATTACCCCGAGCGGCGAGGTTTTAGAGCTTAAGACGCTCGATCGGGGCAAGAGGTTTAGGATAAAGTGCCCATCATGTGGTGAGATATCGGTGGCAATCGCCCCGGCAGCCGAGGAGCTTGGGGAGCTCGCGTCGAAGGGTTGTAAGCTGAGGTTTACGTGCAGGTGCGGCAAATCAACAATCATCCCGCCCGATGTTCTCTTGAAGAAGCTGGAGGCGGGCGGCGTTTGAGCAACCGTAAGATGAACCCGATAATAGTGATGCTCTTATGGAGGGCTAAGAAACTCAAGGCCGAGGATGTTGGGAGAATACTCTCCGCGGTCGCCTCGATAAGCGAGGAGCCATTCACGCTCACGGATGTCATCGAGAGGCTCCCAGACGATGTCAAGATCGACAGGAACAAGAGGAGGAGGGTTGGAAATCTCCTCCAAGCCCTAGTCTCGATAGGATATCTCTCGAAGCCGAGTGAGCGGAAATGGGTTAAGAATGCGCCAACGCTGAGCCACTTCCTGAGCCAGTATCTCCTAGAGCTCTCATCTATCGAGATGCTCTCTCCGCGTCCTCCACCCGCTGGCGGGAAGGTGATCGGCCGCCGCCAGAAGCTTGATCACGCATCCTCAGCATGATGGGGCCTCTCCAGCTCAATGGTATCTCGGTGAAGCTCCACTCCCTGTTGAGAAACCTGGCTGCTATGATGGGCTTCGGCCTTATCTCAGCCCCACAATGCGGGCACCTAACAACGAATAATCTGCAGAACTCGAGGAGCCTCTCGACCTGGGAGCTGTTCAGGAGCACATATGACTTGTTCGTGGATTTTACCTCGATTGCTAGGAGCTCACCCGAGTCCACTGCGATCACATCTGGTTTCGGGAGCTTTCCAGAGCCGCTTCCAGGGGTCCTAACAGCATACGTCCCGGGCTCTCCTCGGTCGGCGAACATCCTCACGAGATAATACTCGCCCTCATAGCCCATCCTAGCCTTATATCTCGGCGATGACGGGTTTCTCGGCCTCCTCGGCATGATCCCAGCAAGGCTAATGAGTTTGGCACGGTTATTATGGTTATCTCTCCAAGATTGGCGACAAGCTATACCATGAGATTCCTTAGAACTCGAACTCGTATGTTTGAGTTCCCAAAGCTCCCCGCATGGATGGGTAGAGCCTGGCTAGCGCCTCATCCAGCCCCAGCTCCATCAGCTTCTGCGGAGTCGGTATACCGCTCTCATCCCAGCCCCTCAGCTCATAATATGTTCTAAGCAGCTCGGCGAACTTCTCCCTATCCAAGGTTACTCCCTTGGTCTCTCCCTCCGGCACCGGATCCTCGAAATCCCTCGCCGGGAGAGTGTCATCCTTCACGCATACCCTCTTCCTGAGGTAGGCGATGACCCTTACCAAGTTCCAAACCCGCTCAGAGCACTTGAGAAGATCATCTAGAGTCGTCTCCCTACCGGTAACCGCGGAATAAGCCTCCGCATAAATGTTCGGGTCGATCTTCAGCTCAACCCATGGAAGCCTGCATACTCCGAGCATGTCAAATAATGGCCTGATGTGCTGGAGGTAGACCACCCTCTCAGCCTTATCGCGGCTATAGCTCGTCCGCCCAACCTCAACATCATATGTTATCGCCCAAGACCGATTATGATGTGCTCCTATATCACATGTAGCGTAGCTAAGGGCCATTGCCGTGGCGGCCCTATGATCGTATGCGCTTATCTCGAGGCCCTTCACATGCATCGCGAACTTCTCTGAGCCCCTCTTGACATAGCTCGCGACAGCCTTAACGCCCTGTGCTAGGAGGCTTCCTATCCCCTTCCTATAAGCTATCATCTCTATGAGCTGATAGATCTTCTCGGCCTCCCCCCATGAGATCTCGAAGCCGAGCTCATCCCCGGTTATTAAGCCCCTCTGGAAACACTCTATCAAGAATGCTATCACGGATCCCGTGCTTATCGTGTCGATGCCATAGTAGTCGCAGAGGTAATTCGCTTTAGCAACCTCTTGAAGTGTCCTTAGCCCGAGGTTTGAGCCCAGCATCCCTAGATTCTCATAATCAACGACCACGAAGTCGTCATTAATCCTCAGCGTATGGCCGCATGGTATTATGCAGTTTGCGCAGGCGGAGACATAGGCCTGAGACTCGTAGACGGCTCTCCCTGAGATCGCGTCAGCATACTCATAGACGGTCTTCTGGAAGTTGTATGTTGGGAGGGCTTCCACGCCATTAGCCCACTCGACGGTCATATTCGTCCCATACTTCATCCAGCTATCATATGCTGGGCTCGACCTAACCTCCTCCATGAGCCTCCTATTCACCTCTCTAAGCCTCTCGGGGTCCGCGATATCCACCGATCCGCTCCCGCGAGCCACGATCGCCTTGAGGTTCTTGCTGCCCATCACCGCGCCCATGCCCGTCCTCCCAGCCTGGGAGTGCCTCCGCTCCCTAAGCCCCCAATCCACGTTTATTGAGGCATAGGCCACCATCTTCTCACCCGCAATCCCTATCGTCGCTATCGAGCAGTCTCCATACCTCTCTCGAAGCACGCGGTCGGCATCCTTCGAGCTCATCCCCCACAGGCTAGGATCCTCGACCACCTCGACACGTCCATCATCGACTAGGAGGTAGCTCGGCGCATTAGCCCTACCCCTTATCACCAGCGCATCTATGCCAGCCCTCCTCATCATATAGCCGAGGTATCCGCCGACACTGCTATCTCCATATATGCCGGTCTGGGGGCTTATTGCCGCGAAGCTCGTCTTGCATCCGCCGAGAAAACCCGTCGCCGCCAGCGGGCCCGTCGCAACCACAAGAACATTTGATGGATGAGTTCCATGAATTATCTCACCAAGATTCTCGAAGATTATCTGCGCGCACCAGCCCCTCCCGCCGATGAAGTCCCTAATCAGCCTCTCATCAGGGTTGTAGGTGCGCATCCTACCCTCCGTTAGATCTATCTCAGCTATCCTCCCATAGCCATGCATCATTGATGATCTATCAAACAAACAGTACCCCCCTAATTAACTTATTGTTTGATTCTACCCCCCTTAAATTATCAGGTTCCTTAGAATCATGTGGCATTTCGGACAGCGAACCCCCTCTGTCTGATAGTAGGTACATGCATATTGGACAATACTTGTAGCCCGGCTGATATTTTACTTGGCATATCCCAGTAATCGGACATACAATCAGTTAATTTAAAGAGTGTTGGTCTAAGATGCCTCTCATGAAAGAAGAATTCTGCCCTAAATTATGGCCTGCAATTGCATTTAACGCCCGGCCACTCGGGGTGGGTGCCGGGGTCTTAGACCACCCCTTCATCCGCGAGTGTCCGCCATATCTCGGGGGCCTCCTCGCACAGGACTATGTCACCCGCGAGCCCCTCGCCCCGTATCCAGGACTTAAAC